>NZ_JAKRFU010000048.1:0-9569 GCF_022347845.1 Pseudoalteromonas sp. McH1-42
CCACGCAATTTACCAAAGTATTCCGCGGCGCAGTAGGCAGGCGTCATGCTATGAGTAAATATTGCACCCACCTACAAAAAAAGCGGCGCGCTAACCTGGATAATTGTGAACGCTTATTAGGTTAGAATTCCCATTACCTGAAACTCAAATTGATGACTGTCAAACTCAGGCAGGACTTAACCGCGCCGCACAGTGTCAAATAGCGACTGTTTCAACGGAGCCGGCTTACCCACGAGCCCTTCATTCAGTCTTCCGTCTGTTTGTTAGAAATAGCTCACGCACAAAAATATACGCAAGAGGTATAAAGCCTGGATGTCTATGTAGCACTTGGGTATCTATGTAGCTCTGTAAAGTCTTGTGATTGGCTTTATAGGTAAAATACTACATAGATACTGTTGCGTGAATTAGTTCAGGGTAACCATGCTGATCACAGCCATTGACGTAGTAGTTTACTTTTTGGTCGGTTGCAAATGCAGCCAATATGAGCGAGTACAATTCAGAGAATACTTGGTTGGACTTCTTCAGAGCGATTAAGTCAGACTGCTCGCAATTGTATGGATTTTTCATTGAAGCGAATTTGAAGTATATTGTTCCATCAACATTATTTGTTGAGTGAGCATAAATTTCCCTAACATAAGTCGTACCGCTCCAAGAGCCTGCATGAGTAACAAATGAACAAATCGCCAATGTTGAACTTATAACGAGAGCTTTAATTTTCAAAATTTACCTCATAGTTAGCTTTTAATTTAACGCCCTAATAAGGGGCTGATAATGCGTGGCCAAACGGTGTAGTGAAGCGGAACTGAGTCAAGCTTTAGTGGCCCCACGCCCAATCAATTATTATACAGAACCAAGCCTTTTTTACGATCTTTTAATGTAAAGAGGCACCAGATAATCACCTCAAATTGCTGAGCGCCGGTTTTGAATGGGTAAATGGGTTTCAACCTAAATTCCAGAGCCGATAACGCTGGGTGTCCGTGTGTTCCCCACGCTCACATTTACCCTAGAAGACACGTAGCAAGAACCGATAACGCTGGGTGTCCGTGTATTTTCCTCTAATTTTTAGAGACACCCATTCCAAAGTTACACAAAATAGCGCGCTCACATTTACCCTAGAAGACATGTAACAAGAACCGATAACGCTGGGTGTCCGTGTATTTATTGCGTTCTTTGATGCCAGCAGTGCTTCCGTGATTTGCGTTGAACCCATTAATGGTATTTCGATGAACCCCAGCAGCATTGAAAGTTGAAGCAGAGAGTGAATATTTCATTGCAGCCAAGCTCGCTAATCCTCCCCCTAATGAGGGTCCCGTTAATGATACGTGTATTCCCCACTTTTTTCGTACATTTTTTATCAGAAAAAAGGCGCTCAGAGAGCGCCGATTTTAAATGGGTGTCACCCTAAATTTTCCTCCGTGTATTTTCCTCCGTGTATTTTCTTTTTGCGGGTATTGGTAACTTTCGAGTTGGGGAAGGGCTGAATTTTCAGCCCTCTTTATCCGTTTAGAGTTTCCAGATTACCCGTCTATTCTCAGCAAACGCCCCCTTATTCACGCTGGCAAACCAGTCTGGCTTAACGTCAAAATACCTACCTAGCTCATTGTGAATAAAAGAGTCGAATCCATTCATGCCTTCCCAGACTTCAATAGTGCAGTCGTTCTTATCCAAAAAACACAGAAAAACAGGGTCATAAGTAACAAGGTCTTTTTTGTAGGCGGTTACGCTAACAACATCATCAAGCCTGACCTTGGATACCTCTCGGCCATTCTTGTTGACAACAAGATTGTTGTTTTCGCAGGTCACTGACCATTTGTCCTCACCTTTATTTTTAACTCTGTGAACAAAGTCATTCCACCAATTCAAGGTGCTTTTTTTAAATTGTTTCATAATACCGCCTTAGTTTGAGGTGCTATCTTCGCGACGGCCCCAGAAAAAATTGTGTATAGCCTCCCCAAGCCTTTCTCCACCTGCACCACCTAGTGCGGCCCCGCTAACACCACCAACGGCAGTACCCGGACCCGGTGCAACAAAGCTGCCGCCTATTGCGCCTACAATGCCACCTCCTATGCCACCAACAACCCCGAATGCACTCCTCATCAAGGCCAATCCAGTATTTTCTGATGTGGCAATATCAACCGCATTCATTCCTAAGTTAACCACTAATAAGCCACGGCCACCATGCTTTAAAGCAGACGCTAGCTTATTAGCTTTAGGATTGGTACTGTTTGCTCGACCACCAGTGCCGGGCTGAGCACCTGTGCTAGGTCGATTCTTTTTGATGAAATCATTTACGAGTTTCGGGGTCTTGTCTCTGGTTTCTTTCTTGATTTTGCTCCGTCCTTCGCTGTCACTTGGGTCGAGCGGAGCCACTCTCTTGTTGTAATCATCTCTCGCCGCCCCAGCATCACCAAGCTGCTGACCCACGTAGGCTGTAACACCATTTAAAGCCCCTTTAGCATCACTTTGATTCTCATTGATACTATTCGACCCAACACTCTCCTGCGACTCAAGGTTATATGCGACACTACCGCTAAGCATATCAATATTAGCTACTAAACCACTCGCACCGTTGACCTTCATACTATCAACTTTGATCAGCGTGTCACCATTCTTATCAAGGTACAAAACGCCATCCTTCGCAAATAACTTATCACCATCCCCCACATCATAGCTCATTGCATCACCGCAGCCCGGAGCTGAGTCACCACTGACATCCGCGCCTTTTGACTGGCATGCTGACGAGTACCCAGTTGGGTCTGTACCGCCCAGTGGGTTATTCATTATATATGAGTAGGGGTTAATCGACTGAGAGTTACCCGGGCTCTGAATGACAGGATCGACCGACATAAACCTGCCTAAATTGTAATCGTACACCCGGCCATTCATATGGATAAGTTCCAGATCATCTAGATGCTCATGATCGGTAAATCCGCGTCGCGTTTTAGCTGATTTATAGTCGCCTAATTGAGCAGTAAATTTCAGGCTGCCTGACGCCGCTCTCGGTTTACCAAATGGGTCAAAGTTTCGCTCTGCCACCACATACCCGTCTGCATTGGTGATCAACCTTGCACTGCCTAATCGATCTTTATGGAAATAACGGATCTGTGGCACACTAACGGATTGTGACGAGATGACAGCGATATCACCTATGTAAGCGCGAGTTGTTGTTTTGTTTCCTTCTATCTCAAGCTCGTAATGCTTACCTGCATAATAACTCGTTACGCTGCCTTTCACCTGCTTAAAGCGCATATGGTCAGGACCATAGGTAAAGCTTGCAGTTATGCCATTTTTGGTAATGCTTGTTGGTTTATCCATTGCATTGTAACTGGCAGTACTTAGTCCATCCCCTTTGGTCATATTACCGCGGGCATCATAGCTAAAGCCCACCCACTGGCCATTTTTTAATACCCGTTTAACCGCATTAGGCCCACCACCCGTATACCCGGATACGCTACTACTATAATCATATTGGGTTGCGTAATCAGATTTGCTTGTCAGATTACCCACAGCGTCGTAATCGTAGCGGATGGTTGTGTAACCAGCAATCGCATTGCTCTTCAGACGATGCAGATCATCATAGCTATATGATTCAGTAAACTGGTGTTGTTCACCCAACTTGCCAGAAGTCACTGACAGTGATTTGAGATTGCCAAATCCATCATAGCCCGTGTACTGAATAGCCAGCAGGTTATTGCCATTTTTATGAGTATAATGTTCAGTCATCTGGCCGCTTTGACGACTATAGTAGTTGTCCATTTGCAGACCATTGCCTAAAGTTTGCGACTGAATATAGCCAAACACATCACGCTCAGTAATCTGCTGGAAAGTATATCCACTGGCGTTGTTTTTAACGCCAACCTGGTAGCCTCGGTCGTCGTAAACAAATTCCAATGTCAGATTGTTAGGATAACGCATCCCTTTAGCGCGTCCATAATTGGCATCATAATAGGTGCTTGTTGAAAAGCTTCGACCTTCGCCTGCTACTGTATGAACAGTTGGACGACCCAGACTATCGTATTGATAACTATGTGTAACGCCATTGCCTGCTGCATTGCTCAACTGGCCATAAGTGTGCGTATCAAATGTGTAGGTTAACGTCCCTTCACCCGTTGCAGTTCTTTTGACGACACGACCCAGTGAATCAACATTGTAGTGAACAGATTTTCCATTACTGCGTGTTTCTCTTTGAACCTCGCCAAATCCGTTATAAATAAAGTCTGTTGCCCCCTGGTTTGGATCAACTACCCGAACTTTTTGCCCGAATGCGTTGTACTTAGCAACAATGCTGTTGCCCTTAGCATCACGTACTATAATGGGTAAGCCGTTACTATTGTATGAGTAACGCGTATCGCCATTCAGTGCGTCTGTGGTTTTCATTAATTGCTTTCGGCTATCATAAGTTCGGCTCATTTGACCCAAATGTAAGCCATAGCAACTCTCTGATACATCAATTGAGGTTGTAAAGCCTTTATAGCGATACTCTGTGGTCATTGTGCCGGTAGCAAATGGTGAACACTGTTGATCGACTGTCTTGCTGTCCACACGGCCAATCTCATCGTAGTTACCATATCGAACGCCATATTTAATGTTGCCAAACTTGTATGGCTGAGACTCAAATAATGGATACCCCTGTGCATTAAAGGTTTTGTCCTGCAGGATCCAATCGCCGCCCTGATTCTCGACTTTTGTCCGGATGGTACGCCCAAGCTTGTCAATAAAGGCAACTTTTTTGGGGGCACCTGGCGCAACCGTCAATACTTGGAGCACTGCATCCCGAGGTGCATAAGTCCCAGGCCGTTGTATCGCTGTATAACCCTTTGGCGTTCCCTCTACTTTTTGACTATAAGGTCTCAGGTAGCGATCATAGCCATATTCTGTAGTGAGATATTCACTGGCACTCACCTGCTGGTGCGTTTTGGTTTTAAGACCCGTTTTCGGATCAGTATTCACCCTTGTTTTATGTCCTTTGGCATTGGTGGTTTCATAGACATAATAACCACTGTCAGCCGCAGATGTACCATTTGAGGTATAGGACAGGGTTTCAACCCGGCTTTGCGAAGTCCAATTCGCATCGTTATAAATGCTTGCCTTTTTAGTAACTTGGGTAGGCAAACCGTAGCTATTAAAGACATAGTTTATTTCATGTCCATTACCTGAAGAGCCGCTAACCTTAACAGTTCTGGCCTTTCTAGACGTGTGAAAATTACTAAACTCCTTTGTCAAAGTAGTTTCGCTCACCAAGCCTTTTTCACCACCTTTGTACAGGAAATAAGCATCATTAGGGTCTCTGCCTGAAAGCAAAGACTTTGTAACGACTTTAGTTACCTTATTTACCCACCAGGCTGATGTATCGTAAGCATATGTTTTAGTTGTTGAAACCGTTGACATACCATACTGGTCATCCTGTCTTCGTTCGCTATGTATGATATCGCCATACGCATTAATTGATTTATTTTCTACTTCCGTTGTAGACAACCAGCTCTTTGTTGAAATATCACGTTTAATTTCATAGCTGGACTTTGCATACAAACTATATACGTTTTTAATTCTGTGACTTGGATTGCTTTTCCAATCTATTTTTGAGTGACTAATTGCAGAGTTCTCTGTCAAAGCAATTCGCCTGCCATCAAGGGTGTACTCATCTGCAATAAATGTGGCCTTCGCCATTAGTTTGCCCGCGTAGGGGAAGTAGGCCTGAAAGTCAGATTGTGTTACCAGGCCTCGTGTTACATCCGCTTCAATGATGCTTCCAAAACCCATGAATCCACGGCCCTGATTATTAAACAGCGCATCGCGATAGGCGTATCGGCGTACAAAGTCACCACCCACACCATTATCTTGCTTAAACTCCCTCACCACGTACATACTAGATGTGAATTTTTGATAACCCTTTACTATAAGCCCCGTTAAATTCAAACTATCAGATTTATACAGCCTGGTTACACCGTTTATATTAGTCGACACAGAAGACGACAAAGGACGATAATCCCATTCACTTTTCAGTCCAATACCATCTGTGACTGAGTGAAGTACATCAAGTGGTCTATATCGGCTCCCGTTTGTTCCCGAGCCAGTTCCGTAGTTACGGCTAATGTTGACCTTGCCTTTTGCATAACCATAAGGCGTTGCATCCAAAAAGCGACAACTTGATCCTGCGGGACCGCTTGCACACCCATAGTTAAAGACTAAATCAGGCAATCCATCACCTTGTGCATCGATAATAGCAGACTGATGAGCAGAACCGATAAAGTCGGTATCTGTACTGACAAAGCTGCCGCCTTTTAGCTCAAGCTTGGCAAAGGAGTAAATACTATGATCATGGCGCCCATCAATCGATTTATAAGTGCCTTTTCCTGAAGGGATCAACTCGTTGTAAATAGCAGAGCCACAGAACTCTGTCACGCTCTTCCCTCGGAATTCAAAATGAGACACATTTTGACACCCCTCCACCACAATACCGTTAGGGATCAGGAGCTCTTCTTTACCATCTGCATCAATATCAGCAACCTTGATGGCATTGCCATATTTTGGCAATTTAACATACCGCTCATTCTCTCTGTTCCCCTCCAGACCGTAACTCAGGTTATAGTAATAGTCTCTGCTATACGCTCTGGCATTCATATAAACAGGCGAGGTAAACCAGCCGTCACCTTTGCTGTATCTTACATACAACTTGCTGCCGTTCTGTTTCGGGTTGTACCAGCCAAACCAGTCTTTAAGACCATCACCATTTAGGTCTGCAAAGCGGTAGAATCGCCCCCACCCGCCATTGAACGAAGGAAGGTAGTCATCCTCATCGTCCCAGTTAACTGTTCTGCTTGTAAAGCTCAGCGTTTTACCTTTAGATGCCGTCAGCTTGACTGAGCTCAATTTGCCCTGCCCAATGTCACTTCGGTGTAAGGACACACGATAAAAATCAGGTATACCGTTACCATCAAAATCCCCACCTATCGAATAGGAAGTAGATGGATTGTCCGAACCCGGGTGCTTACCCACAGTAAACAGTTTTTGTTTATAAGACGTGGAATAAGGTGTCGAGAAATTACCACTGTGATAGTAAAAATAGATGTAATCATCAGAGTATGTTGCTGTTTTTTCGTAGATCACCAAATCTGGCAGACTATCACCATTCATGTCGCCAACATGCAAAAACGAAGACAGCTGAGGCACTTCTATATTGGTATTGATGCGAGTCGATGTACCATTCTGATAGTTTTTATACAGTACCAGCTTTTTCTTTGAACCTACTGAGCCTGCTACAAAATCAAAGTCGTCTGTAATGCCGTCCTGGTTGTAATCCGCGGTATCCGTATGACAATTCACTTTTTCGCCACTGGTACCAGAAAACTCGCATTGCGTCATTGGGTGGCTATTGCTCGTTGTATTGCCTTCTGCGTCGATGTAGAAGCCAGGCCAATCTCGGGAGCCATCCCCGTTTCGATCGCCATTAGGTAACACCGATGAAATGCTCTTACCTGCATTGATATTTACAAAGGTACCTCTGATTTTAGGCGCCTGATCTTCCCATTCAAAACGAGTTTTAGGCAAACAATTTCCGCCCGTTGTGCCGTAACACAACTCAACTGAAGACAACAGATCTATACCCGACGCACGACTGGCTGTATAACTAAGCGTATATTCTCTGGTTTGCGTGGAGTTGTGCTTAGTAACAACACGCTTCAGGCGCTGCGTTTTCTCGTACAATATACCCTGGTGGTATTTTCGGGTTGGGTCCAGTGCCTGCTCATATTCGAAATAGATGTTATGCATACCCTTATGTGAACTGCTATTACCTGTATAGTTAATTCTGTCCAGCAGTTTTTCGTTTGTACCGTAGGTAACATAATCATAATGAATAAAGTTTTTATTCGTTGCGTCTCGGGTGTAATCAATTAACCAGGCATAAGTGCCATTGTAATTTGAGCGGATGTCACGACTATTGGCTGATGCACCGTAATAGCTAACGTGACCATTTTTAAACCTGACCACAAAGTAGCTGGATGTAGAGTTCATTGCGCCGTGCTGCGTAATTTTGGCAAAACTGTCCATTTCCGTTCTGTATTCAGCGCCGCTTGAACCATAGCTGCCATTGATGGCAATCAGTCTTTGGCCATTCAGACAGAGACGATCGTTTTGATCATACTTAGGGTTTCGACTATATCCGTCTTGTGCATAGGTGGCCGGACAGCGTGTAATCGCAGACCCTGCCGACAAAGACCAACCCTTGCCAGCTATCCCTGAACCGGATCGTGATGAGTAATTCAGTGATACACGCGGCTGCATACCAGCACGCCCAGGTGTAAGTTCTATTGGGACAGAGTACGTTGCACCGCCGCCACTTACTCCAGCTCTTCCCTTGATTGTGCCCACATTATCAACTGAGGGAGCGCTGACACTGACTAAATTCGCATTGCCGGGGATCGAACTTGTCACATCTGCGTATTGAGTTTCAAAGACATTTTGAATCGCGCTGCCTGCTGCAATCAAATTACAAGAATCTCTGTAACATGCCGCAACCCTAACCTGCAAATAGCCATTAAATCTGTCATCCAGAATGACAGACAATGATTCTGTGAACAGTAGGTTTTCCCACTGTCCATCTTCATTCAGTACCTGAATTGCGTATTTACTGACACCGGCGATCGCAGACCAGGTTAAGCGCTTTTCCCCGTTGCTTATTGTTAACTGTGCCTGATATTCATTGGCATCAATTTTCCTGGGGACAACAATGAGCTTTTTACCAATTCGGATAGGAGTAAATAGACTTTTAGAATTAGCGAATGCCATGGAGGAAAACGCCACCAATTGTGTCATGCACAGCAGCACAAATATATGCTGCCATTTAACTTTGTTCAATACGCGATTCAATGCGTGAAGCTCCTTATTTAGTTACTGAAAGTAAACTCGACAGGTTGAAATTCAAGCAACCCTAAACATTCAAAAGATAGTTAAAGCAGATGCTCTGAAGTACAGCGGCAATTATTCAGCTTTATTAATTAATGGGCGCGAAATATACAGTAAAAACAAAAAACATACAATAAAGCAGGTGAAGAGCTGAGAAATTGTAAAAAAGCCACCTCAACAGTAAAGATTTGATAACAAAAGAAATTAACCAATCTGACACAAGATATGAGTCAAGCTCTGAACATGCTGCATATTATCAGTGTTAGTAAACAGACCAACTCACAGCCTGTTCGGTCATTTAATCTGTGAAGATTAAAGTACATAACGGGTACCGCTTGCACTAAAGCGATCTTAGTTATCAGTTCTTCTGCAAGTGGAGTGATAGATGACAAAAGATCACAAAAGATGACTAGAGTGACTAGCAGACACCCACCCCTAGCATGAAAAGATCAGAATTGACTAGCAGACACCCACCCCAAAACTTGCCTGCCTTACTTCCACTATCTATGCTTTTTATCTGCTCCAAGGATAAGGACATAAAATGCCAACGGCACGGAAAAGCCAGGTCAGCTTAGTTGACACAAAATACTACCATTGCATCTCTCGCTGTGTCAGGAGAGCCTTTCTATGTGGTAAAGACCCGTTAACAGGCCAGTCTTATGAGC
>NZ_JAKRFU010000049.1:0-8882 GCF_022347845.1 Pseudoalteromonas sp. McH1-42
GTTGCGGGCTTTGGTGTTGCTGGGTTCAAACGGAATATAAGCTGCCCCGGCTTTGAGTACGCCCAGTAAGCTCACCATCAGGCAGGCACTGCGTGGCATACAAACGCCCACCAGATCGCCGGGCTCAACGCCCTGCTCCTGCAAACAGTCAGCCAGTTTAGCCGCCTGCGCATTAAGCTGCGCATAGCTAAGTTGTTCGGTGTCACTGTGCACGGCAATCGCATCCGGTGTCAGCACAGCCTGCTGCTCAAAGCGCTCTGTCAAACTGCGCGCGTCGTAAGCGCTGTGCGTGACTGGCAACTGGGTTTGTAACTGACTAAACTGCGTATCGCTGAGCGCCGTCAAAGTATCAATAGAAGTGGTAAATCCATGCTCAGTGTCCAGACAACGGGCATAGTTTTCTAAGATAGTTTCAAGATGTGCCATCATGGTCGTGATGCTTTGTTCACTGTACAAGGCATCATCATATGACCAGCCAATCACGGTCCCCTCCTGACCAAGCTCTGCATGGATATCGATATCACCGCGAATTGTCATGGTCATATCTTTGGGCACATACGGTCTGAACGGCGTGCTTTTCGGCGCCTGTGGGCTGTCAGCTAAACCACTGTCATTACAGGTCAGCTGAATTTGAAATAGCGGCGTATAGCTATTAGAGCGGGTTACATCGAGCTGCTCAACCAGGTGCTCAAAAGGCACATCCTGATTGGCCTGAGCCGACAAATGAACTTGCCGAATATGTTGCAGATAACTGTCCAGGGACTGGGCTTTGAGCTCCACCCGCAATACCAGACGATTTAAGAAACACCCTATTAACTGCGCCACTTCGGCCTGAGCCCGGTTAGCAACGGTGGTGCCCACCACAATATCCCGGCTGGCTGTAAAAGTATGGAGTAGCAATACCAGCGCACTGTGCAGACACATAAAGGGTGATAACTGATAGTGACGGGCAATGGTTACTAATTTTTCCGTCAGTTCAGCACTGAGTGTCTGATTGCATTTTTTGCCACTGAACTTTTTCTTCGCAGGTCTGGGATGATCTGGGGTCAGGCTGTGTAATTCTGGTAAGCCCGTGAGATGTGAACGCCAGTAGGCTAACTGGTCCTGATAGTCCTGCGACTTTGCCCAGTTTTGCTGCCAATAAGCAAAATCACTGTACTGCACCGATAAAGGGGGTAACCCCTGTTCACTGCTGTACAGCGTCATAAATTCATTTTTAAGTATGTCCATCGACCAGGCATCGGACGCGATATGGTGCATGTTAAACAGCAAAATACCATGAGGCTGAGTACCACACGGCGTATCGGTTAGTTTGACATAGTGAATATCCAGCAGTGCATCGTGTTGCAGATCAAATTCCCGTCCGGCATGGGCCAGCGCCAGTGCCTTGACCTCGTCCCGTTGCACGGGTTCCGCCAGCGCGCTCAGATCGGTAAACTGCACCTCATTGCTGACTTGTTCACGTACCAGGCGCCGGGGTCCTTCGTCACTGGCTTCATAGCCCGTTCTGAGAATCTCATGACGCGCGATAATGGTGCGCAACGCACGCGTGGCGCGTGATACATCAAACGGCTGATACACCGAGTACGCCATCGGCATATTGTACTCACTGCCACCGCCTTGTAGTTGATTGACAAACCACAGACGCTGCTGAGCAAACGACAAACTATGTTGTTTTTCTTGCTCTGCCACCGGCTGAATGCGTTCAACCTGCTCAATGGGGGCTGATTGGGACAGCGTTGCAATAATGTCATGCTTATTCGCGCTAATAAGCGCTTTATGCTCTGCGGTCAGGGCCCCTTTCTGGGCTTTGGCCTTGAGCTTGCCATTATCCAGGTAAACTGCTACTCCCTGAGCAACCAGTTCAGCTAATAATTTGTTGATTTCAACCATTCATTCAAGTCCTGTTAGTCGAGACATGCGCCAGAGACTGACTTCATGTTACTTCTGTGGTCACTACATACGACTATTTATAACAGAACCGGGATGGTGATGACTGCCTGTAAGATTTGACAAGGCCACTGATCAGTCACCTCTCTTGACAACGAAAAGACCCGTAAACCAGGCGGGGTTGAGCGCTTTCATACTGCATTGCTCGAACAGAGTTGTACAACATTTTATCCGTGCAAACACGGCACAGCAGCCTTGATCTCATGCATGAGATCAAGGCTGTCAATCATAAACAGGTATCCGGGTGCCATTGGCAGCCGGGAATAACGGCTTAGAACTCGACTTCGTCCAGCTCAGCTTCGTTAATTTCACTCAGCTGCAAGTCCAGTATTTTCTTATCCAGGAGCTGCGCCAGTTGATCGATTTGTGCGTGCTCAATGGCTTCTTTAATCGACACAGAGACGTTAAAGGCCTGATGCAGACGTTGTACCAGCTTCATTAAGCTCAGTGAGTGTCCACCCAGCTCAAAGAAAGACTGATTAACACTGATCCGTGCACCATCGTAATCCAGTAACTCCGCCCAGATATCCCGCAGCTGACACTCAGTCTCTGTGGACGGTGCAACCTGCTTGCTGCCTGACACCCCTTCGCCCGGTTGCGGCAGTGCTTTTTTATCGATTTTGCCATTCACCGTCAGTGGCCAGTCCTGCATCAGCGTCATTTGTTCAGGTACCATATAAGCGGGTAAGAAAGCCGCGGCTGCGCGCTTGATACGCTCAATCTCCTGTGTATGCAGCTGCTCATCGACACTGTGTTCCAGCTTCAGATAAGCATGCAGAACCTGAGTTCCCTGGCTCTGTCTGGCAATCACTACGGCACTGTCTACATGGGTGATACTGCTTAACTGATGCGTGACTTCACCGAGTTCAATCCTGAAACCCCGGATCTGCACCTGATCATCCATGCGACCGATGAACTGCATGCGCCCATCGCGCTGGTGGCGACCCAGATCTCCGGTTTTATACAGTTTTTCGCAGCCCATACCGACACAGTGCGGGTTGTCGATAAAGCGCTCGGCACTCAAAGCCTCACGGCCCAAATAACCATCGGCAAGCCCGGCCCCTGTGACATACATTTCACCCGCGACCCCCACAGGCACAGGTTGCAGCTGTGCATCAAGAATATAGACAGCCTGATCCGCCAGCGGCCTGCCAATGTGGATCTGATCAATCTCCTGGCGCGCAATAGGCGCAAAGGTGACATGCACTGTGGTCTCGGTGATCCCATACATGTTAATCAATTCGGCCTGTGCATTTGCCGGATGCTGACACCAGCTTTGCAGATGCTGTGTTTGCAGTGCTTCTCCCCCGAATACCACATAGCGTAGTGCCGGCAGGCTGATATCGTGCGCAACCACATGTTCAGCAAACACCCCAAAGGCGCTCGGAGTCTGATTTAATACACTGAGTTGGTGCTGCTGACATAACTCAACAAACGCAGCCGTATCACGAGTCTGATGATGAGTTGGGATCAACAATTTACCACCGTGAATAAGCGCGCCCCAAATCTCCCAGACACTGAAGTCAAATGCATAGGAGTGGAACAAACACCAGGTGTCCTGATTGCTAAAAGAAAAGTCCTCCGCCGCACTGGCGAATAAGCGTGCCATATTACGATGAGTCTGAACCACGCCTTTCGGCGCCCCTGTCGATCCTGAGGTATAGATCACATAGGCTGGGTCGCTCAGTAACACCTCAGGTAACACAAGTGTCAAGCAGTGGTCTTGACTCAGCAGTGCCTTGCCATCCAGGTTCACCACCTGACACTGCGCCTCGTCGAGCGCCGCAGCACACTGAGGCTGCGCCAGACACAGGGCAATGTGGGCATCATTAATAATATAGTTCAGACGCTCTGCCGGACTGTTTGGATCTAACGGTACATATGCCCCACCGGCTTTGAGAATTGCCAAAACCCCCACCACAGTGTCGATTGAGCGCTCAACACATAAACCTATCAGGTCACGCTGTTGTATACCATATTCATGAACTAATTGAGCAGCCAGAGTGGTTGCCATTTTATCCAGTTCCGCATAGCTGACTGTTTGATTATCCATGACCAGCGCCGGACGCTCAGGCGTCGCACGGACATGGCGGTCAAACTGCGCAATCACGCTGTGCAACTGCGCATCGGCATAGGCCATTTTCGGTGCTGCGAGCAGTGCTTGCTGTTCCTGAGGTTGCATAATCTCCATCTCACTAAGCGATGCTGTGGCATCGAGTGACATAAGATTGCTCAGTGCCGTATTAAAGTGGCCCAGCAAACCTTCCATATCGGCACGCTCATACTGATGACCATGGAAGCTCAGTCGTAAACTCAATACTCCCTGCATCGAGGCGGTCATGGCAACCGGGTAGTTGGTGTATTCAATCGATGCAGCACTGTTCACCTCTAACTGACTTGCCTCGCTTTGCTGCGCCTGAGCTCCGGTATCATGCAGATCGGCCGGGAAATTCTCAAACACAAACAAGCTATCGAACATTGCCCCCTGAATACCATGCCCGCCACAGCTTAATATCTCCGGCAACGGCAGGTAACTATGCTGTTCACGCTGACTATGTGCCTTATGCATTTGTTGTAGCTGAGCACCAATACTGGCCTGATGGTCCAGTTGCACTCTGACCGGCACCGTATTAATAAACAGCCCTATCATTTGCTCCACATTTGCCACTTCCGGCGGACGCCCGGATAAGGTGGTGCCAAAGCATACATCCGATTGCGCACTGTAGCGGTGCAGTGTATAAGCCCACACTAATTGCAGCACAGCATTCGCTGTGACCTGCTGATTTTGCGCAAATTGACTCAGCTGACAGGTAAGCGTTTCATCGCAACTCCATTTGATTTCGTCATAACATGGAGCGTCACTGGCCGCAGCAGGTAACTGCAACGTAGTCGGTGCACTAACTCCTGCCAGTTCAGCATCCCAGAAAGCCCGCGCATCATCCCTATTTTGGTTACATAACCATTGAATATAATCCTCGTAATTCGCCGCAGGAGGCAAGGTCAGAGGCTGTCCACCGGTCAGACTCTGATAATAGCCCAGTACCTCGGAGAACAAGGTGGCCTGACACCAGCCATCGGTCAAGACATGGTGATGAGACCAGATAAGCTGGGCTTTTTGCTCGGGCAAACGCACCAGTGTCAGACTCATTAACGGGGCCAGATTAAAATCAAACCCTTTGGCTTTAATGGCGTGATGCAACTCACTGAGCTGGGTTGCCAGTAACTCAGCGGACTTATGTTGCCAGTCAAGTACTTCCATCTCAATGAGCGCATTGTTATGTACCACCTGATGAATGTCTGCATCATCAAACACACTGAAACTGGTGCGCAGAATTGCATGGCGTGCAATCACATTCTGCCAGGCCTGCTGCATGGCGGGTGTGTCCACCTCACCGTCAAGTTCAAAGTGTGTCAGCGTGGTATACAGACTGGCATCTTGCTGTAGCAAATCATGATAAATCATCCCCTGTTGCATCGGCGTTGCCACATACACTCTTTCAATATCTGAGTATTGAGCTTGCAATGAGTCCAGCTGAGCCTGTTCCAGTGTCGCTGCCGGGAAATCCTCGACAATCAAAGTCTGACACTCAGCACCGGCTTTGGCCTTGGCTACCAGCTGAAGTAAAACCGCTTTAAACCGGGCTGATAATGCCTCAATTTGTGCCTCTGAATAACTTGGCATCGCAAAGCTCAAATCAAATCTCAACTGATTGTCCTGGCTTTGACCATTGACCATTAAGTGATGCAGGTCGGCCGCCTCAGGGGCTGACTCTGCGCCACGCGATTCTTGCGCCATTGCCAAACGACCTTGTGTACCCGTCACATTGTCTAGTTTACCCAGATAGTTGAAGACGATTGCCTGGTCAACACTACGCTTATCCAACGCACAGATCTCAGCGTCCTGCCGGATATACTTTAATAACCCATACCCTAAACCATGCATAGGCAATTGTTGCAGCGTCTGTTTTACCGACTTAACAGTTGCGATCAGGTCATCTTGCTGACCCCCGAGGATCAGCGGATAAAGATTGGTAAACCAGCCCATTGTCTGAGTCACATCCAGCCCGTCAAACAAGGCTTCTTCCCGGCCGTGACTTTCCATATCAACACGCAGCAAAGGTCTGTCAAAGGTGGTCTGATAAGCCAGCAGGAAAGCACTGAGCATCAGCGTGTCCACATTACTGTGGAATACCTGCTGACAGTCTGCCAGTAATATCCGGGTGTCCGATTCATCCAATGAGAAGGACACATTTTGCCACTGCTCGGCCGCTACTTTGGCTGAAGGCTGAGCCGGGAACAAAGACAGTCTGTCACGCCAGTAAGTCTGTTGCTCACTCAATGCCTCGGACTGCGCCAACGCATTCACCGCTTCGCCCCAGACCTGATAAGAACTGGTTTTTTCCGCCAGCTGGATAGGCTGTGCGGTTTCGATTGCCTGCAGCGCGGTTTCCAGATCCTGAAGCAAAATACGCCAGGATACCCCGTCTACAACCAGGTGATGAATGGTCATAAACAGCCGTGCAGGCTTATCATCACCGGCATAAAAATACACAAACTTGCACAATGGCCCCTTTTCTATATCCAGCTGCCGCTGCAAGGCATCACACTGACGCTCAACCTCAGCACTGAAATCCGCCTCGTTCAGGTTACTCAAATCAACTACCTGATGCATATTGGCCAGCTGCGTGTCGCACAGTGGTACAAAGCTGGCGACCTCTGCAAACCGCAGTCGCAACGCGTCATGGCGTTCAACCAATGCGTTTACCAGCTCAGAAAAGTGACTTGTTAAATTACCCGGCGCGCTGAGCAGCAACGACTGATTGTAATGACTTGGCGTAGCCCGGTTTGCTGCAAAGAAGCGCTGCTGGATTGGCAGCAATGGCATCTCACCGGTCACCGCATCCTGCTGCGCATTGATGCGAGTGCTGAATTCAACATGTTCACTCAGGGTCGCAATACTTGGGGTCGCAAACAGCTGTTTCACGTTCAGGTGTAGACCCTGTTGTCTGGCGCGCCCGACCATCTGAATGGCAATGATGGAATCACCACCCAGCGTAAAGAAGTTATCCTGTATTCCCACCTGCTCTATGCCCAGTAAATCCTGCCAGATATCACACAGCGTGGCTTCGGTGTTGTTTCTCGGTGCGCAATATGCATTTTGCAGCAGTGCCTTATCCGGCTCAGGCAACGCCTTTTTGTTAATTTTTCCGTTCGCCGTCAATGGCCACTCGTCGATGACCACCGCCAGCTTAGGCACCATATATTCTGGCACCTGAGCGGCAAGCTGTGCCAAAGTCGCACCGATAAAGTCACTCTGATCCTCAGTTGTGACGATATCTGTCGGCTGTATATAAGCAACCAGGTCATTGCCCGATGCACCTTTTTTGGCCACCACAACCGCGGAGTCAATTTCAGTCAGCTGGCTGAGTCGCTGAGCGATTTCACCGAGCTCAACTCGGAAGCCGCGAATTTTAATCTGGTCGTCGGCACGGCCCACGAAAGCCAGGTTGCCATCGGCCAGGTAGCGCACTAAATCACCGGTGCGATACAGACGTTTCGAGCTGCCAGCCACCTCGGGGTCATAAAATGGATTGTTAATAAAGCGCTCGGCCGTCAGCTCGGGCTGACCCAGATAGCCACGCGCCAGGCCGTCACCACCGACATACAGCTCGCCTAAGCTACCGTGAGGTAATAAGGTCTGTTTCTGATCCAGTACATAGGTCTGAACATTACACAAAGGTGTGCCGATATGTATGGTGTCATCAGTGATTTCACCCACAGTCGCACAGACTGAGGTCTCCGACGGACCGTAAGCATTATAGAAAGGATAATGTGCCCGCCAGCGTGCCACCACATTTTCTTCACAGGCTTCCCCTGCCACAATTAAACATTGCAGCGCCAGATCTGTCTGCAAGGTCATGGTCGATAACAACGCCGGTGGCAAAGTCGCATGGGTGATCTGCTGCGTTTTTAACAGCTCAGACAACTGCTGTACATCCGTACGTTGTGATTCGTCAGCAATCACCAGGGTACCCCCCGGGATCAAGGCCATCAGCCACTCCCAGGTCGCCGCATCAAAACTAATGGATGCGAATTGCAACACCTTACTGTCGGCACAGGTAGCAAAACGAGCTTGCTGGTTGTGAGCCAGGTTCACTGCGCCCTGATGAATAAGCTGCACGCCCTTGGGCTGACCCGTTGAGCCTGAGGTGTAAATCACATAAGCCAGACTGTCGCTGCTGATCTCATCCAGAGCCGGATTGTGCTGCGGATAGTCATCAAGCGCCAGAGCTGCAATATCTATAGCGGTGCCCGCTTGTTCGCTCATCAGGCTCTGAGCCACGGTCAGACCACTGCCATACCCAATTACTTGCTTCAGACCTGCATCGGCTGCCATATAGCTCAGGCGACTGGCCGGATAATCCGGGTCCAGTGGCACGTACGCGCCACCGGCTTTGAGTATCGCCAGCATGCTCACCATCATCTCCATCGAGCGGCTGCTGCACACCCCAATCAGGGTTTCAGGTGTGATCTGCTGCTCACTCAGCAGGTAATGGGCCAGCTGATTGGCCCGCTTATTTAGCTCGGCGTAACTGATGGATTGGTTCTGGAACACCAGCGCCGTTGCCTCAGGTGCTGCCTCTGCCTGCTGTTCAAATAAATGATGAATACAGGCCGTGTCGTCGTAGCCTAAGCTGCGCTGACCCTGCGTCAGTAACCTGGCCACTTCATCCGTCGGTAATACGCTCAGTTCACTCACTGATTGTATTTGAGTTGTGTCCGTCAGCTGACTCAGCGCCGTCATCACATACTCTGCAATGCGGCTGATCTCGACCTGCTCATCAATTTGTAAGTCCAGGCTGAACACATGGGCTGCGCCATAATCATTCACCGATAAGTTAAACGGGTAGTTGGTGCGCTCCTGTGCGCTC
>NZ_JAKRFU010000050.1:0-7824 GCF_022347845.1 Pseudoalteromonas sp. McH1-42
GAATAAAGCGGAAATAGCAAGTGTAGAAAATTTCATTGTTATTATGTCCTTTTGAGAGTTATCGGTACAATGATACCTAAAAAGGAACATGAAAAAAACATTAAAAAAACATTAAAATCACACTTGAATTAACAAAAAACATTCCTTTTCTCAATAAAGTGCAAAACATTGAACGACCTTCATGGCCTGGGTAGTTTGCCCGGAGTATACGTGCGGATTAATTTAAATAGCAAAATTAATATGAATTGTACTAGCTCCGACCAGACCTAACATTTCCTTGTCTTTGGCATAAACCACCCCTTTCAAACCGCTGAGTTTTATAGGTATGTGGCGTACATCCTTATACGCCAGTTTAGAGTAGGTGTTTCCCAGATTGTTTTTTGGCTGCTTCTTTTGTGGATGCTTCAAGTTCATTTTTATTCACTCGCGTCTGCCTATCCTTAACTCTCTGTAGAGTATATAGAGATAGACAGTTACACAAATTTAGTTACTGCCTCCGCGACTTGGGAAAAAGGCAACGCGATAGCGGAATTCACGATCTCGTTGGCTGACAGGCTGACAGGCTGACAGGCTGACAGGCTGACAGGCTGACAGGCTGACACAGAATTATGAACACCCTCGGCGTACATCCTGTACGCCAGCTTGGGTGGGTGTTTCCCAAAATCAAATCACCCCGTTCTTTAGGGTTTTTCCTCATCAATGTGTGGATATTTAAGCTTTTTAAACTCTCCATAAATACCACAAGCGCTATTCACAGATTCATAACCATTGATAAATGAGTATGAGTAATCTTTAGTCACATCAATAAACCCAATAATCGGCCAGTGGCCCTGAGCTGTCGAGTCCACAGGCAAGTATTTCCCCTCTAAAGAAACATGACATTTGTCTATTCTTGAAGCTTTCTCATCATCAAGACCTCTAATCCTAATCCTTTCCTTACTTCTGGTATAGCAAGCTTCCATTGTCATACAAAGGAAGTTACCTTCACCTGTATTAATGAAATATCCACTCACTTTAACTTCTTTACCTTTATATTCTTCTGACGAAAGAATTAAGTTAATAAAACTCAAATAGGGAGTACTAAACATTACTCCTGAAACTGCTTTCAAAGAAGTAAAGAGTAACAGTGGTAAAACTATTTTCCTCATTTGCACGTACCTACTGCACTTTTTCTGAAATCCGAGTAATTTAAATTTGGCTAGCTTTTATGGTTTATAGCTCGTGGTGCATCCCATCTACTCATATGCACTGTTCCATCAGAGCCAACCGAGCTAATATAATCTACTTTCCACATTTTATGTGTGTCTTTCCCTGACCCAGTAGAAGCCCAATGACTTCCTGTCTTGTGTGTATGACAATCGGCATTGTCTCCAACCTCTGCACCATATTTGTCTTGCAGATTCCCAGCATAGCGAACTTAAGCTATAGCGGTGCACTTAAAGTTAGAACATGGCCGCTCGCTGAGCACCAATTTTGAATGGATGTCTCCCAAAATCTTATGCCTGACCAAAGGAATGGAAGAAGAGTCAAAGAGATAGCAAACCTACCTCTCTGGCCTCCTAAACTTGCGAGCGACCTACACGCTATAGACTAGGTCGCTCTCTTTAAGGGGAAAATATTAGTCTTCAGTGAGGATTTTAATTTTCATCTTTACATACTAATACCTAAGCCTACTTTATTCCTTTACTTGCCCATAAAGTTACAGATGACAAATACATTCTGTCATCCCCAGCTTTAATATTTTTAGCTGAGTAATTGTAAAGTTCAAACGCGATTATACCAGAGTCAACGCTATAAAAGTATGAGCCTGAGTAGTCATCATTTAACTCTAACGAGGGTTCACTCCCAATAGTGATAAAATAACCATCAAAACTATTACCTCCCATTGTCAACTTAGAGCGCTTTATTTCATATTCAACGTTCAACTCCTCAGCAAATCCTGTTGAATACTTTTCAAGCACACCATTAGGTAGCATTCTATCTTCAGGAACAGCTAAAACACTCGAAGATACGGTTATACAAAGTTTAAAGCCTTCAATCTTACACTTACCAATAGGCGAAATAGAGCTGCCTTCGATATATATCATTTGTTCAAAATCTAGCTCAACTAGTTCACCATCTATTCTCGTATAGCTATAAGTACTTTCAGACATACCTTCTCTTGGTATGTCACAACCAATCGTTAAAAGTATAGCTGATATCAGAACAATAAATTTTAACATTCCTAAACTCTACTTTTTGTGCGTGAAACTATTGAAAAAACATCCCACGCTGCCTGTACACCAATTTCCATAATTGTGACGAGAAGTTCCATTTACTGTTTTCATAATTGAATCTGTGAATCTTACAGCTTTATGCCTAGTGTCGTCGCTATATCCAAGTAAAGCATGTGACATTTCATGAGCAATCTTTCTTGTATGAGACACTGTGACCGTACTGCCAGAGTTTCTATCAAACATTTGGAGCCCATCAGTTAGATCCACTGTTATAAAACCTCTCATTTTCATTGCTTCTAGCTTTAATCCACGATCTTTCCCAGCTATAGCCATTGCTTTTTGGTAGTTGAACCCTGCGTTTTCTCCTTGCTTATTCAATATAATGGTTAAAGTTTTCCCCTTGCCTAGCGTATCCAGCATGCTTTTACCCGGTTGATAATCTTTAGAACCAGAGCCATATATATCGTCTAAGCTTTTTTCCACTATTGCGAGATCAGCTTCTGAAACAGGATCTGCATCTTTTCCATAATTGGCGACCTTAACTTTCCCATCCATGAGTGTCGACACTTCACCATGCTCCTGATTTTTGGCAGCGTTTTTTATTATGCTCCCACCTGATTCTCCAAACCCTTCGTTCGAATTTCCATGACCATCAGTTTCAGTACTACCTTGACCTTTAGCTTCCAACCCATCAACACAACCGCCACCGGCTGCCATATTAAGCATACAGGTCACTGCTTGGCCTTTCGCAAACCCTTTGGCCCAGCCACCCGCAAAGTTCGCCAGAGCCGTACCACCTTGATTGGCTGCCTGGATAATACCCACCGCCAGCTTGGCGTAACCATAGTATGAATAGGCTGTCAGTAAACCACTGAGTACAGTCGCCGTCACACCTGTGATAATCCCCTGGGTGATTGCCGCATTCAGTGCCCATATCGCTATCGTCGCAAAAATATAACCACTGGGGTCAGTCTTATTCAGCGGGTTATTAACCACATACGAATAACGGTTCAGGTTTTGAATATTCTCCGGCGCCTGCACCATAGGATCTGCTTGTAAGAAGCGCCCCAGGATTGGGTCGTAAATACGCCCGCCCATGTGCACTAAACCAACTTCATCCATTTGCTCATGGCCCGTATAACCGCGTAACGTCAGCTGGCTGGTGAACTTACTTTGGTCGCTAAAGTCTCTCGCCCAGGTGGTCGCATTGCGGCGTGCACCAAACACATCAAAGCTCATCACCTGCTCTTTCTTACCACTGGCATCCGCAATCACATGCGTTGAACCCAGGTGGTCGTCCAGCATAAAGCGCGTGGTTGCCTGGTTGTTCACTGTGGTGATAAGCACTTTGCCTGCAATATAGCGCTTGCTCACCCAGATGCTTTGACCGCCATAGCGAATGAACTCCACATTGCCCACATAACGGGTTTCCTGCGCGATTGGAATAAAGGTCGTGATGTCCTCATTGAGAATAGGCAGCAGCAGGCCTTTTTCACCCCCAAACTCCGTACGCTTATAACGCTTACCCGAACCCGAGTAGGCAAATTCCATCCAGTAGTTATCTTTTTTGATGTAAACCGGCTTGTGGAAGGTGTTGTACACCAGCTCACGGGCGTTGTCTTTCACCATATTACCCGCCGCATCGTACTGGTAGGTATTGGCTCTGTCACCCGTCACCTTGGTCACAGCATGCGGACGACTCGACTGGTAATGATAGTGGCCCACACCTGTTTTATAGGTAATGTTACCCAGCTCGTTGTAGCTGATTGTGGTGCTCGGCCCCCCTGAAATCGCGCTGCTGGTAACCCGGTTCAGGCTGTCATACCCAAAGGTTTCTTTCTTACCAATTGTATGGTCCTGACGATAATTCAGGTTGCCCAGGTTACTCCAGTTGTAAGTCCAGTTCTGTAACGTGCCGTTACCCGTTGACCTCAGACTGGTCAGTAATCCAGTCTTTTCATCAAATACCTTAGTACGGGTAATACGGCTGCCCAGTTTCTCCGTGGTGATGTTTCCAAAGGCATCGCTCGCCGTGGCCTGCCAGACCGTGCTGTTAGTCTGCAAGTCTTTAAGAGAACTCAGATGCTTGTGGGCATTATAGTGATACATCACTGACTTGCCCGAGGCATCCGTTTCCTTAGATAGCTGACCTGCGGTGTTATACGCCCAGATTTCCTTATACGTACTGCCATCAATCACCGTATGTTTTTCACGGGTGCGACCGAAGGAATCGTAATAGAAGCGCTCAGTAAAACCGCTGATCTTATCAGTCATCACGGCAACCATCCCCTTGGCATAGGCACCGTCATCATAGGTATTCTCTACATGATGTTCCAGTTTGCTCCCGCGTTTACGCTGTACTTCCGTAGTCCGTCCCAGTACATCGTATTGATACGTGATCACATTGCCATTGCTGTCTGACTCGCGGGTTACCTGATGATAGGCATTATAGATATAATTGATGGTGCCCTTATCAGGGTCGATAACCCGGGTTTTATTACCGTACTTATCAAAGCTGACTTGGATCTTATTGCCCTTAGGGTCTGTCAACAGACGTGACTTACCGTTTTCATCATATTCATAGTAAGCCGACTTATTGTTGGCATCTGTGACTTTGACCAGCAGGCCCATCGCGTTTGTCAGCTGGGTATTTTTATGATTCGACGGGTTAACCGTGGTCACACTTTCGCCGTTGTACTCGGTTTTCCAGATAGAGCCATCTGCCTTAGTTATCTGTACAACCCGATTCTGCTTGTCATACTTATACACATTCCAAAGTGGTGTGCCACCATGGAAGTAAGGCATAGACTCTTTGTATTTGCGACCTTTGGTGTCATACAAATAATCAACGTTGATGAATGTACCACTCAGGGACATAGTAGACTCGCGCAGCACACGACCATACTTATCAAAGTACTGTCGGCTCGTCGGCCCACTTTCCGAGACATTTTCCTCGTAATAAGCCGCGCCACTGACACACCCACTGGTGCACCAGTATTTACTCTTGCTGCTGCTCAGCGCTTTAGTGCCTGATCTATCAGTATTGTCGGCCGGCGTTGAAGTTTCTCCCGTCAGACGGCCTAGCTTATTATAGGTATAGTAAGTACGCTGACCATTGGCTGTCTGAGTATAGGACTTGCGGCCCAAGCTGTCATAGGCAATGGTACTACGATGGCCAAGACTGTTTTTCTCACCCGTCACCAGACGATAGGTACTGTCATAGTAAGTTTCCAGCGTCTTGGTGGGTAAACCTGACTTGCTGACCGTTTCTTTGCTGATCAGGCCATAGCTGTTCAGGGTGTAACTTTTAACTACCCCGTTATCTGCGGTTGACTTAATCAATCGCCCTTTGCTGTCATAGGCAAAGGTTGAAGTATGGGTGTTCTGATAATTCCCTTTGCTTGTGCCATTCAGGCGGTTTAGATAACGCTTGGTCTTGACCGTTTTAGTGACCCGGCCACCATAGTAGCTGTCACTATAAGTATTTGTTGTCTCCGTTTTCGCATAGCCGTTTTTCGAATCAACTGTGCTGCTTTGCGTTAACGGATTACCGTAACTGTCCACTGTCGTATCTTTGGTCTTAGTCGCAATCAGCGTCAGACTGCTGACATCCGTATTATAGGTTTTAGTAACCGTTCTGGACGGGTAGACCATATACGGCTTAGTGCTATTAGCAGTAACAAAACGCGTTTCCTGCTTACGACCAAAAGTCGACGTCATATCTGATTTCAGACGCCAAATACTGGTATTCACCGACGCCGTTGACAGCGTTGCAAACTGCGCACTGTTTACCTTTACAGGCGATGCTTGTATTCCTTCTGCAGAAATGCCCTCTGCTGCACTAAAGGTCTTAGTTGTAGCCGACAGTGTATCTATTGGTGCAAATTTTGGTGCTTCGCAACGATTGTCGCCCTCCCACCGACAATTGCAGCTTTCCGGGAAGACTTCACATGGGTCTAAGTCGCCACCGCCACCAGAACCACCGCCCGAGCCACCACCAGAACCGCCGCCTGAGCCACCGCCAGTAGACGTATCACTGCCATAACGCACATACGTCTGAACCCGCTCCGGACTGCCCCGATAATCGCCATCCTGACGATAGGTTGTGATAACCTTAGTCCCGCCATTCACCGCTTCCATCTCAACCTGACGGAAGCCCAGCATGCCACGGCCCACCTGCGCTTTCGCACCGTGATACTTGTACTTTATGGTTTCGCCTTTTGCTGTCAGGGTACTGACGACACGCGCGCCAGACTTCATGTCCGTAACACGGCCATTGCCCCAGCTCTTGGTACGGGCATCGCTGTGTGGCGTGTAAATATTGCGGTTGTTCAGCGTCGAATACGACACTGTGGTATACGCACCAAAGCCGTCTCGTACCGATGTGATCAGATTCGTCGGCGCATCAGCGTTCTGATATAAGCCCATACGACCCTGAAATACCAGCTTGTCTGCAGCACCGTCACCGGTGACATCCATAAAGGTCGTAAAATCATAGTTAGAGCCATGTGAGGTCAGTTTACGATACGTGAAGCCTGTGCCATTGTAGAAGTAGAAATGGTCACCATGGTCTTCACGGTATACCTCTGGGATCCCGTCACCATTGATATCAAACACCTTCAGGCTCGGCTTGTCATAGTTAAACAACTTGATCCCGCCCGCTAGCCCCGTACCGGTATTGATCCGTGCATACCAGTCATTGTTACTGTTACGGTACAGAATATCTGCCAGACCATCGCCATTCAGTTCAACCGCCTGAATGTCTTTATACGAGCTGGTACTGCCGAGAGAGTAAAGTTCTTCGAAGGTGTCGTTGCCCTTTGAGATCAAGATTTTCCAGTAAGTTACATGTGAATAGCCCTGCGTGGTAATGGGACCTGATACCCGGCTCAGTGACTGTACCTCCGCCGCCTGCTGCTCAGCCTGGAGTGCTACCGTGGCGGCTGGCCCGCCGACCATATTAACCGGATTCAGCTGACTCAGATTAACAGGGGTAATGGGTGCTGATTCACTACGCTGTGTGACTGTACCATCACCAAGGCGCTCGACCTGACCACCAAATTTATCGCCCAGATTAGCCGTGCGGGAAACTAAGTGTTGTGTGCCGGCTGAAAAAGGCTCTATTGGTTGAATCCCTACCGGGTCTTCACACCTGCCTTCAAAGTCGCAGTCGCCGCCACCGCCACCGCCACCGCCGCTGGTATAGGTGCTCACACGTACTTGCGCCAGGAAGTCGGCACGACCATCCCCATTAAAGTCCATCGCCTGGAAGGTGTTGTCTTCTTTATCGTACGACAACATAGTCGCCGTTGAGCCACTCGGTGCCGACAGGTTAAACTTCAGCGCTTTTGCTGCACCACTGGCCAGACCCGTTTTAATACCTTTCTGATAAGACAGCTTGTTGCCCACAAAATGTAACAGCTCCGGGTAACCATCTGCGTCTATGTCTAAAAAGCGCGTGTTATCATCCGAGCTCGGCTTGCTGATCCCCGTCAGCTGCGTAAACGTAAAGTTCATCGCTGACGTATGGCGCATCAGTTGCCAGTACTGGCTGCTGCCCTTCATATACAGGATGTCGTCTTTGCCATCCTTATCATAATCAATGACT
>NZ_JAKRFU010000006.1:0-211702 GCF_022347845.1 Pseudoalteromonas sp. McH1-42
CAGCGCCAGAACCGGCGATTAAGACGTCATTGTCTTCTGCTGCGTTAACAAGGCCATCGGTTTCTATCGGTGTGGTGATGGTCAAGGCCGAAGGTGCTGAATTGTCCAGCGTAATCGTCTGAGTCGCAGCAGTCGAAGTATTACCTGCCGTATCCGCCTGGGTGGCCGACACTGTCAGCGTGCCATTGTTCAGGCCACTTACATCCAGCTCACTGCCGCTCAGCGTCCAGTTTCCTGAGCTGTCTGCGGTCACGGTACGGCTGACTGATGAATTGTTATCTGTGATGGTCACCGTTACGCTGTTGCCTGACTCAGCACCAGAGCCGGCGATCAGCACATCATTGTCTTCAGCCGCATTGACGATGCCATCGGTTTCAATTGGCGTGGTGATGGTTACTGCTGATGGTGCTGCATTGTCCAGTGTGATGCTTTGCGTGGCTGCGGTAGAACTGTTACCTGCCGTATCCGACTGTGTGGCAGACACCGTCAACGTGCCATTGTTCAGGCCACTGACATCCAGTTCACTGCCGCTCAGCGTCCAGTTGCCAGAGCTGTCTGCGGTCACGGTACGACTGACTGTCGAATTGTTATCCGTGATGGTTACCGTCACACTGTTGCCCGACTCAGCACCAGAACCAGCGATCAGCACATCGTTATCTTCTGCCGCGTTAACAAGACCATCCGTTTCTATCGGTGTGGTGATGGTCAGTGCCGAAGGTGCCGCGTTATCCAGTGTAATCGTCTGAGTCGCAGCAGTCGAAGTGTTACCCGCCGTATCCGACTGTGTGGCAGACACAGTCAGCGTGCCATTGTTCAGGCCACTGACGTCCAGTTCACTGCCGCTCAGCGTCCAGTTACCTGAACTGACATCGTTGTCTTCTGCGGCATTGACGATCCCATCCGTTTCAATCGGGGTGGTAATAGTCAGTGCCGAAGGCGCCGCGTTATCTAATGTAATCGTCTGAGTCGCAGCAGTCGAAGTATTGCCTGCCGTATCCGCCTGTGTAGCCGACACGGTTAGCGTGCCATTATTCAGACCACTCACATCCAACTCACTGCCGCTCAGCGTCCAGTTGCCTGAGCTGTCGGCAGTCACAGTGCGACTTACCGAACTGTTATTGTCCGTGATAGTCACGGTCACACTGTTACCCGATTCAGCGCCGGAACCTGCAATTAAGACGTCATTGTCTTCTGCGGCATTGACTACCCCATCAGTCTCAATCGGCGTGGTGATGGTCAGCGCCGAAGGCGCCGCGTTATCCAGTGTAATCGTCTGAGTCGCAGCAGTCGAAGTATTGCCTGCCGTATCCGACTGAGTGGCAGACACCGTCAGCGTGCCATTGTTCAGACCACTGACATCCAACTCACTGCCGCTCAGCGTCCAGTTTCCTGAACTGTCTGCTGTCACGGTACGACTGACTGATGAATTGTTATCCGTGATGGTTACCGTCACGCTGTTGCCCGACTCAGCACCAGAACCAGCGATCAGCACATCGTTATCTTCTGCCGCGTTAACAAGACCATCCGTTTCTATCGGTGTGGTGATAGTCAGTGCCGAAGGTGCTGCGTTATCCAGCGTGATCGTCTGAGTTGCAGCAGTCGAAGTATTGCCTGCCGTATCCGACTGAGTGGCAGACACCGTCAGCGTGCCATTGTTCAAGCCACTGACGTCCAGCTCACTGCCGCTCAGCGTCCAGTTACCTGAACTGTCTGCGGTCACGGTACGACTGACAGTTGAATTGTTATCTGTAATGGTCACCGTCACGCTGTTGCCCGACTCAGCACCTGAACCGGCGATCAGCACGTCATTGTCTTCTGCGGCATTGACGACGCCATCAGTTTCTATCGGTGTGGTAATGGTCAGTGCCGAAGGCGCCGCGTTATCCAGTGTAATTGTCTGAGTTGCAGCAGTCGAAGTATTGCCTGCTGTATCCGCCTGGGTGGCCGACACCGTCAGCGTGCCATTATTCAGACCACTCACATCCAACTCACTGCCGCTCAGCGTCCAGTTGCCAGAGCTGTCTGCGGTCACAGTGCGACTTACCGAACTGTTATTGTCCGTGATAGTCACGGTCACACTGTTACCCGACTCAGCGCCGGAACCTGCAATTAAGACGTCATTGTCTTCTGCGGCATTGACTACCCCATCAGTCTCAATCGGCGTGGTAATGGTCAGCGCCGAAGGCGCCGCGTTATCCAATGTAATCGTCTGAGTCGCAGCAGTAGAGGTATTACCAGCTGTATCAGTTTGGGTCGCTGACACCGTCAATGTGCCATTGTTCAGGCTACTGACATCCAGCTCACTGCCGCTCAGTGTCCAGTTGCCAGACCCATCTGCGGTCACTGTGCGGCTCACAGTGCTGTTGTTATCCGTGATGCTCACGGTCACACTGTTGCCAGACTCCGCCCCGGTACCGGCAATCAGCACATCATTATCTTCTGCTGCATTAACGATACCATCTACTTCAATCGGCGTGGTGATGCTAACTGCGCTTACACTGGTATCAACAGTAACAGACAAACCAGAGCCATCAGCAGTATTACCTGCTGTGTCTGTTGAACGTGCTGTCATCGTATGCGTACCTGCTGACAAAGCAGACGTTGTGATAGTCCAGGTACCTAAAGTGGCAGTGCCGGTGCCCACAGTACCATCAATGCTTGAAATCAGAGTGATCGCGCCACCATTGGGACCTGAACCAGTAAACGTCGCAGTTGTATCATTGGTCACGTTATCCGTATTGGATGTACCTGTATCACTGCTTGCATCCAGATCGGGGGTGCCCGGCGCCGAAGGGGCGGTTGTGTCTATCGTCACACTCAGGCTACTCGATGCTGAGCTTTCGTTACTGCTTGCATCGGTTGCTTTTGCAGTAATGGCGTGCGTTACACCGGCAGTCAGTGCACTGGTAGTAATTTGCCAGTTACCGCCTGTTGCCGTACCAGTTCCAATTACGGTTGTACCTCCGCCTTCCTGATCACTATACAATCTAACCGTTGAACCGCTTTCAGCTGTACCACTGAATGTTGGTGTCGTGTCATTGGTGTTATTGTCACTATCAGAACTACCCGTATCAGATCCAGCATCAAGATCTGGCGTTGATGGCGCATTAGGTGCTACGTCATCATTCACTGTGATAGTAAACGCCTTTTGGAATGTCGTTGTAGCATCACTGGTTTGCAAACAAACCACATAGCTTCCCGCCGATAACGCGGCTTGCGTTTCAAGGTTTGAACCATTGATCTGGAAACTACCGTTATTGGTATCTGCGCTACAAGTACCATTCGCGCTGGCTCCGCTACTGACAATCGTATACGTATGGCTGTCGCTGGTGTCAGGATCTGTCGTGCTTAATGTGCCTATGTTGGCACCTGCGCCAGTTGCAGACTGATTAATTGAGGTTGTATCCAGGCTAATATCTGTTGGATCATCATTTTGTGCAGTAATGGTCACTGTTGCCTGGTTAGTGCCTGTACTGTTTGCTGTACCATCATTGAAAGTATAATCGAGCGTTACAGACGACGGTGGTGCTTCTGAATTATTCTGGTAAGTGATGTTTTGCAACACCGAATCAACGATCGCTGAGGTCGCACTGGTGTTGAACGTCAATACTAAAGTACCCGACGAATTGGTTGTTACCGTACCGACAGTCGTTGAGTTATAGGTGAAGGTACTGCTCTCGGTAAGCGTGCCCAAGAGGCCATTATTACCAAAGACATCCTGTGAACTGGCACCGCCATTTCGGGCAATCGTTAGGGTTGCATTGTTATAATTACCCGCACCACTGTCTAGTGCGTCCAGTTCGGTATCTGCAACAACAACGTCCGAATCAATAATAACGGCTGAACCGTTTTCAGTGAACGTCTGGCCGCCATTCAGATTACTGAAGGTTGGTACGTTGTTTGGTGAGATAAAGGTGATATCAGTATTTGCACCATTATCCGCCACAGTAAAATCAAGCGAACTGGCTGGCGCATTTGAAAGCGTTATTGCTACTTCAACAGCGCTGAAGTCAGTTGCATCAGTATCCACCTGCAGTGTGCTCGTGCCGTTAAAGCGAACATTGCTGGTTGTCAGGCCCGTCACACTATTGATGGTAATAATATCACCCACACTTAAGTCTGTGATGGTATCACCATTAAGATCAGACGCGTCGCCGACAAAGTTATCATTGCCCGCATTACCTGTCATCGAGTCGGTACCACCACCAGGGCGGATAGTATCGGTACCACTACCACCGGTGATCGTATCGTTACCGTCAAAGTCAGTCGCGGTCATATTTATAGTGTCGCCACTCAACGCACTGGCGTTTAGTGTGATAGCGTTGCTGAGCGCAAAGCCAACGGTATTGGAGATAGTGACCGAGTTGCCATTGGAGTCAAAGTTATCTGTCAGCGTAATATTGAAGATATTATTGGTGCCAATTGCCAGGTTTTCGATTTCTGAGACGCTGGTATTAGCAAAGTTAAACGTGCCCCCATCCATCAGTTTTAGGGTTTCGGATCCCGCGGCACCGGTGATTGCCGTAGTAAAATTATTTGCTACATTTGCCGCATCAATGGAAACCGTTGCCCCACTGGCCAGTGACAAGGTACCAATATTGGTAAAGCCACCACTACTCACATCAGCGCCATCTGAAGCGCTGACTGTATCACCAGTCGTTGCGTCACCCGTAAGAGAACCATTAAAGGCACTTCCAGTAATATCAAATGTAATAGCGTCATTGGACGCTGTCGCGTCAATCGTCGCTGACGCATTAGTTACTGTAATAGTACGGCTGTTAGTACTGTCATCGTTAACCGAATAAGTCTCTATACCCGATAACGTTGTAAAGTTACCGTCACCGGAAATTGTAATGGTTTCCGAACCTGCTGCCGTGACAGTACCGCTAAAAGACGCATTTTGCGCAGGAGTCATGGTCACTGATGCACCACTGGCTAAAGTCAGGTTAACTATGTTCGCAAGCGTACCACCCGAAATATTAGCGCCAGAAGACAGCGACACAGTATCTGCCGTTGTACCATCACCGGTCAGTGTGCCAGTATAACTGAGCGTCCCCACATTAAATGTCACGGCATCAGTAGAAGACGATGCCGTCACAGAAGTGCCTGCGGCCGCAACGGTCACTGTACGGCTATTAGTCGAAGAGTCACCGACCGAGAAATTCTCTACATTAGCAAGTGTGGTAAAGTCACCATCCCCTGAAATATTAATTGTTTCAGTGCCAGCCGCTGTGATTGTGCCACCAAAGAGTGCAGGCTGAGAAGCAGTCATAGAGACGCTGGCCCCACTGGCTAATGTCAGGTTTTCAAAGTTAGATACCGTCGCACCAGCAATACTGGCACCAGAACTCATTGATAAGGTATCTGTGCCACCGGCCGCATTCAACGTACCCGTTGCAGTCAATGCCGCTATGTCGATGGTATCGTTGCCACTGCTACCTGTGACGTTTTGCCCGGCGGAGCTAAGCGTGATACTGTTCGCAGCGCCCAACACATAGGTTTCAATTGCGCTCGCAGCCGTCAAACCGTCGGTTGCTGCGGAGATAGTAATACTTTCCGTTGCAGTACCAGTAACTGTGCTAAAGGCATCATGCTGCGCTTCAGTCATAGTTACGGATGCATTGGCATCCACGGTCAGTGTTTCAAAACCACTTACTGTCGCACCAGAAATACTGGCACCATTGCCCAGCTGTAATACATCGGTACCGCCACTCCCGGTCAGCGTCCCCGTTGCAGTCAGGGAACCAGTTGCCACCGTATCAGCTGAGCTGCTGCCCGTCACATTTTGCGCTGCGCCGCCCAGGGTAAAGGTAAACCCGGCACCCAATACATACGTCTCGATATCAGCATCACCGGTAATAACGGCATTGCCATCAGCACTGCTAAGTGTAAATTGGTTAGTTCCCGCACCATTTATGGTGGTAAATGACTCATGCTGAGATTCAGTCAGCGTAATAGATGCACCGCTATCCGGCGTCAGCGTCTCAAAGCCACTCAGGGATGTTAGATTTGCAAGATTTGTGCTGGTTGGCACAGAAAGGATATCTGTTCCCGTACCACCACTGGCCGTTGAACCTGATACATGGCTGGCATCCGCAATAGTCAGGGTTTCGTCACCACCGGCAAACGTAATAGCCGGGCTCAGATTTGTGCCATTACTGGTATTAAAACCTGTAGCTGTCGAGCTTGCTGCCGTGACATCCGTAACACTAACAGTGGCTGTACGCGATGTACTACTCGCAGAACCATCGTTGATCACCACGGACACTGTACGTGCAGTTTCGTTTGGCGTACTCGAGGTATTGTTATAGGTGATGGCCTGCAGGAAAGTTGTGACTTCGGCTGGTGTCGCCGTTGCGCCCGTAATAGAGATAGTATCCTGCAAGGTAATATCGGAAGCACCCGACACACCTGTCAGGGCATTTTGCGCTGCCGCTGTTACGTTCAGGCCTTCAGATGCCCCATCCTGATCATTGGTCAGTGTAACTGTTATGGTTGTTATGGTGTCACTGTCAGCATCCGTTGCCGAGGCGCTGCTGGCAATGTTAACCGCGCCGCTGCCTTCAGAAAAACTAGCGCTGCTGTCGTTACTGCCACTACCAGTATCCAGGTCAACAACAGGCGTTGTATTGGCTGTACTAAAATTAAAGGTGGTGTTATCGCTGATCCCAGTGAAGGCGTTGCTGGATGTATCTGTTACCGCACCTGAGTCGATTTGGATCGCATATGTCCGGTTGCCGGTTAAATTACTGGTTGGATTCAGGTAGACCTTATCACTGCTAATACTTACCCGCCCAGACCCCGGTGTGGTGGTAGTGCCATCACTTTCACTGGCAACATCAAATACCTCAAAGTCGCTACTGTCGGTGACATTACGAATAGTGATATTACCCGTGCTCAGCGCAATGTTTTCGTCAAAGGCGATAACAATGTCGCTACTGACTGACACATCCGTCGCGTTGTCATTGGGAGTTGAGCTTGCACTGACAAAAGCAGGAGCCGTTGAATCAGACGCTGTTGCATCATCCAGTGTAATATCACGTATAGCAATACGTGAATCATAAGCACTGGCGGGGTCCGTATCCGGGAAAGTTATAATTAATGTGTCAATGTCTTGCCAGAGCGCGTTATTAAAATCACTACTGCGTGTAAAACTAAAAGTTGTACCAACCCCTGATGCCACCGGCGGTGTTAAGTCGACTGTGACCGTTTGCGCACTGTCTTTAAACCCAGTAAACCGAACCCTACGCTCCGCATCTGTGTCTCCAGCACGAACGAAGGTAATACCATCAAAACTAAAGTGTGTACCAGAGCTTTCAAGGAGCTTATAGCCTTTGTCTGTCGCACTGGCTCCTGAGTTAGCGATAAAACCAGTCGCATAAAATGAGCTAAAGGCCACTGCAAAACTCTCTGCTGTATAGCTGTCTCCGCTCTCACCGCCATCCAAAATAAAAGTAACCGCGCCAGCCGAATCAAGAGAAATATCCGGAACACCATTTGAGCCATCTCTCACGTCAGTCGGCGTGCCTGTACCGGAAGAATAATCCAGTGTCTTTTGACCTGCCCAGATATTGCCGGAAAACAATGCTGCAGATATACCAGCCGATGTGACAGCGGTGGCAACTTTACTTAATCTCATTTTACTACTCCGTTATTTTTCCTGGTCCAGTGACATTTTATTGTTTTAATATTTACTTTAATTTCAACGCAATTTGATGACTATCAAACGCAAAAGCGGGCCGGCACAATATATGCCCAGCCCACTCCAGTACTGATTAGTTGCGAGGTGGGAACACCCCGTCTGTTGCAATCAGCCAGTTAACCGGTAATACCGGATTTAATATATTCAAAGGGGCAGAGCCACCCGTGTTAGTAACAGTGACAGTACCACCCGCAGAGCCACCACCAGATACGGTTAGCCCCTTGATGGTTGTCAGATCTGCTGATGCAAAACCTTCCTTGAAGAAGCCTTCGCTATTATTTGCCGCGATATAAGAGCTGCTATCCGGAGTCTTAGTATTTGCCGCATTAGTAGCGGCCTGCAGCGTGCCACTCACTGGATTTGTACCACCCAGCGGCGTGAAAATCGCAGTGTGAGAGTGCGCAGGCATATGAATAATCTCAATACCTACCAGCTCAGTACCTTGTCTTTCACCTTGACGATAGTCCATACCGCCTGGGCGTACACCCTGACCTACCGGACTACGGCCACGCAGATCCGGTAGTGCGTAAGTGGTACGCGCATCACCACCATAAATAGTCCCGATTAACGCAAATAACGCCTGATTTTGTGAAATAGCCATAGTCTGGCCTAAACACATTGCAAAATTTCTGATTGTAAAAGCACCGCCGAAGGTACCCATTGAGCCAATATACGGGTCAGTAGACATATGAATTCCTCTCTAATTCGTAAACATACCCTTTAACGATAAACGCTCAGTACCACTAAAATTCACTCAGTGATTTATCGACTTGTTGCGACGAGTTCGCACCAACTACTTCAATTACTGCTTTGCCTGAAAGGCATATATGTGTTGCAGAGCTATCACTGCTCGGTGATCAATCAGGATTTCCTTCTGGTAAATGTGGCGTAAAAACAGGTGGGATGAAAAACTCAGGCAACTGCACCCTGCGCGCCTCTCCGCTTAAGACCTTATCAAGGCAGACTGTACCGATATCATTAATACTGACATTTAGCTCAGCTGGATCATCACTGCTTTCGAAGCGCCAGTATAGTTCTGTGGTTTTGTAACGTAAGAGTGCCATTAATGGGTAACCGTCAAATTCGCTGGGGCTGTCGCAGAACCTTTCGTGGCAGTCAACGAGCTTTTGCTCTCCCAAAAACTGGACTAACAAACTGCCCATTCCGGGTACTTCCAAAATACTGCTCTCGCCCTGTGCGACAACTATCTCGCCAGTGCCTTCAACTTTCGCAATACGCTGCCCTTCACCGCTAGGTAAATCGCCCCCGTTATAAGGAAACAGCGTAAGATCATAACCATATCGGTTGGTCAGATTGATCTTTATATTCATATCTATCTCGCTTCTGAGTTAAAGTTCAGAGCATAGTTAGAAATGCAGGATAATAAGTACATCGGCTGGGCCACTCACAAGTCCTTCTCAACTAAGCTACCATTGTAAAATTTAGTACAAAGGTATCGGTTTGCAATTGATATACCTCAATCAAAACACTTAATTTCGAACCTTACATTCTGCCCTCAGATGAGGCAGCTACTTCTAAACCAGGTTCCAGTCCAAACAGCACCGCAAACCGGTAGCCATCAAAAATACCTTGTTCGGTTAAAATCGTATCCAGACGAATAGCGCCATCAACCGTTTTAACTAACAACCCTTTGATTCTGTCGAGCTCTAAAATCGTACCCGGCTTAATGCCTGCCAGCTTGCACTCCATAGTGCTGGCCTGCATAAGCTGCAGCATGCCTTCACGAAACTTAAAGCGGGCGCCGCCCAGTTCAGCATTGGCTGCACGCGCCAGATTAACAATTTCAATACTTGTATGACGTCGCCAGTCAATCAATAAATCTTCCACCTGAACATGCGCTGCATAGCGAGGTTCACACTGCTCACCATCCATTTCGATGTATTCTTTTTGTTCTTGCCAGTTCAAAGTCCCTGCGGCCTGCTGTTGAGCAAATTGCTCGAGCAAAGCGGGAACTGCCTGGGCTATTTTCTGGTGAAAGCACTGTGAGGTATCAAAAGGATGCACCGGTAAATTAATGTGCGTTGCAATATCGCCTGTATCGAGCTGCTCCGCGACTTTGTGTAACGTCAACCTGACGGTATCCGCGCCACTTTTAAGCTGCCAGAACACGGGCATTGGGCCACGATAATCAGGCAATGCACTGGGGTGAATGTTAAGTACATCACCGGCAAAAAAGTCTATCAGCTTGGCGCGAAGCTTATGTTTAAACAAATAGGCTATGCCACTGTTTGCTCCCAGTCTGTCAAGATCGGCAATCAAGGCGTCGTCCGATTCTGTTTTATACTGCAGCATGGGAATTTGATGGTGGTGCAAAAAGCGCTGCAACTGAACGAGATCCGGATTGGGTTCTGCTTCAATCAACACCACACAACTCAGTTGGCCTCTTTGCAATAGGTACTGCACGGCGGTCAAGCATAGGCAACTGCCGCTGAACAAAGCATATTTCACTTCCATGGTTATCTCCCTATGCTTTTACCGGGACAAACCCGGGCATACCGCTCAGCTGATAGAAAAATTGCACTGTATCACCGCTGTTGGCAACAAAATGCGTGTGCTCAAGCTCTCTGGGCCGGGCATCAACATAAAAGTTCATGTCGGGTTTAGGGTGTGTAATACCTGAGTCGTATTGATCCAGCCCTTCATCACCAAACGTGTTGATTTGGGCATAAACCGCCAATATACGGGTCGACATATCCTCAACGCCAGTTGGTATTGTGATTGTATTCGCTGCAACAACCCGAATGTCATCATCAAGCTCTATCTCTGTCATCTCTAATAGCGCAGACTTATCAATACGCATCAGCTCGCCCAGTTCAACGCGTTCGTTTAACGCGCTGTCACGCAAGTGATCGGAGTGGCAGTATTCGGCGTCTTTCCATTGCTGATTGTATTCTGTTTCGCCATGGATCATCATGCCTTTAATCGATACAGAGCGTGGGATCATCCAGCCATCAAGCGTCAGAAATTTAACTAAGTGCTTTGCAATGGCCAGCTGCCCTTCTCGGGTAAAACCATGTTGCATGGCCTCCAGCACCAGCAGGTCAACGGCCTGCTCTGGCTCATATACCGTGGCGTCTTCTTCGATAATATCTGCGACAAACTCACCTAGTTGTAAGTCATCAATCAGCTGTTTTAGCGTGACGATGGCACCTGGATGAGTATCTACGAATAGCACCTTAATTTGCTCGTGGTTAAACTCGTTCTGGTTTTTGTAGTAGCTGAGTAACGGCAGTATCAAAGGCGCAAATGGGCCGCAGGCAGGATACAAAATAGTTACAGAATCTTTATGAGACAGCATGCCCCGAATTGCCTTATCAATGCCTTTTGCATAACCCTGAATGCGGTAAATGTCTTTAATTGTGTGGCGGCTATTGTAAGGGGACATGATCAGACCCGTCGGTGCAATATACTGACGAGTCAATAATTCTTCACTGAGCTCTGCCATCGACATTGACTGCAAGGCATGCTCGTACATCGCCTCAAAAGCTGCTGTAAGTTGCGCGTGAGTCGCTTGCGTGGTGCTGAATATTAGCGCCATCGCATCTACAAAGCTCTGAGTAAGCGCCTGTTGTCTTTGTGCGGTCGTGAGCTTGGCCTTAAGCAGAGATTCAAGTTGATTTCGGACGGTATGTTTTAAGAGTTGGTCAATTTTTGGATCGGCATAATCTGTCACTGACACATTACGCATCTGATGTTTTTCCATCGGGCGCTACCTAAGTATAATATTTCCGTGATTACAAGGCGTTACCTGACATATTTTGATGCCATAGGTAACGCCCGTCAGCGTTCACTGTTCAGTCTAGTTGAGTGCTGACAATTTGCGAGTATCAATATTAAAAACCCACTTTCTGTCGTTCAGTTTGCCCCCTGACACGAGGATATGCTGGGTACCATCCAGTGATCTGTAAAGCGGCTTTTTACCCAACCGAGAACGGCCGTATGAGTACAAAAATGCGCCATTATTGCTGAATACTTTGATACTGGCCGTGCCCATTTCAAGAATATGAATGTGGCCGTGGGTATCCAGTGTAATTTTTTTAGGCCCGTTTAACTGGGCGTCTACTTCAGTACCAAACTCACTGATCTCTGTGAGTTTATCACCATAAAAGTTTGCCACAGTGACAGAGTGTTGCCCTCTTTCTATGAGATACAGCAACTGCTGATTTGGCTCAATGGCAAAATCGTTGAGACTGCTAAATCCTTGCGGTAATTTAATCGTTCCGCTAGGGTTACCGGACAAATCGAATACGTTTATCTCACTGCTCGTTTCAAAATAAACAAAGATGTTTGAGCTATAGCGTCTCGCCACTGCGGGTTTTAAGGTGATTTGCACAGCATCACCGTTTGGTGATTCTATTGAGACTTTCGGCGCTTCAATCGCCAGCGTGTCGAGCTGTTCACTACTTATACGTTGTGTATCCTGCTCTGAAAATGTAAATGAAGTGCTATTAGCGGCAAGGGCAGTGACCGGCAATACGCCACTCGCACATAAGTATGAGCTTGTTTTTAGAAAAGTACGACGTTCCATCTTTATACACCATTAGCGACCGAAAAACTGGTTCATTATTACAAACTACTGAATAATTAGATATTACACTATATTACATCGCAAGCAACATATACCAATTTAGTACTGGAATATGTCAAAAACGTAGTAATTTAGCACTTTTTCACCGTAATTTATCCCAATACTAAGCCAGAAGCATTTGACCCTCTATTGATAATCGGTAAAGATTAACAGTCGGCAGGTTTAGCATGCTTCAGACTAATCAGTAACTATTGAAATTATTAAAATTTACTCATGCTATGAGGTGAGTTTCCAGTAATCCTTACGATCTTCATCTTAGTGAAATCTGTCTGATGTCAAATAAACGATGCTATGGGCAAGGATGTTGAAAAAACATTGTAATAATCGTAATTCTTAACAATAATTTAGAGCTTAAGTTCGAGCCCTGTTAACAAATTAGATAAAAACAAAATACTATGCCACTAACTCAATTTTCCGATCCTTATATTCAGGATCGCTTTCAGTCGACTCAGTATGAGCTCATCCACAAGATCGGTGAAGGCGGTTTTGGTAAGGTTTATAAAGCGAAGAATAAAAACACCGATCAGATCGTGGCAATCAAGTTCCTGGCACTTGAACCACATCTGGACGAAGCCAAGAAGCACCGTTATGTGGAGCGATTTAAACGCGAAACCACTCTGAGCAGCCAGTTGCAGCACCCGCATATCGTGAGGCTGCTAGACAAAGGCCAGGTTGATGAAAACCTGCTATACGGTGTGTTTGAGTATGTGGAGGGTCAATCCCTGCGCGAGCACCTGATCCAGGAAGGCGCGTTGGACGCAGTAGACGCAACCGACATTATGTTGCAGGTGCTCGACGCACTGATCCATGCACACAAACAAGGCATCATTCACAGGGACATCAAACCTGCGAATATCATGCTGACTCAGGCTGGTGCCAAAACCTATGCAAAGATTCTCGACTTTGGTATTGGTACGCTTAGCCAGGAAAACCGCCATCAGGACTTTGCGACACTAACACTCACGCAAGAAACCCTGGGTACGCCTTCTTACAGCGCCCCCGAGCAATTACGCGGTGAGCCTGCGTCTGCCAAAACTGATATCTACGTCTGGGGTCTGGTATTTTTAGAATGTCTGACAGGATTACCTGCTGTAACCGGCTCTAGTATTGCCTCGATTTATCACAAGCAATTGAGCGATGTTCATATTCCGCTACCAAGCGCCCTGCTAGGCCACCCATTATCCGGATTACTACGCCGCGTATTACAAAAAAATGCAACTGAGCGAGTCATCTCCGGTGAGGAAGCATTTGCTGAGCTCAACTCCATGAACGTCTCAAATCTTGTTGGCGTGCTGGCAGATGTGCAAGCGCAACATGGTTACGACGATGCCACAGTGGTGCTGCGTACTGATGATCCGGCTCACCCAGGTCAGCAAGATTACACAACGCTGACAGAGCGTAAACAAATCACCGTCATGGCGCTGAGACTGAGCGCTAAAATATTGGATGAAAACGCCAAAGATCTGGATGTCATAGACACCCTGTTTAAGTCGCAACGCAACACCTGTATCGATATCGCGACCCGTTTTGGTGCCTACCATGTCGGCAACCTCGCCGATACCGCGTTATTCTATTTCGGTTATCCTGTCGCCAGCGATAACGATACTCGCCTGAGCGCACGTACCGCGCTGGACGTGGTGAGTGAACTGGGAAAACGTAATGCGCTGATGCAGGAAGCCCACGGCGTGCAAATGAATGCCCATATTGGCCTGCATTCAGGCATTTTTGTGACTTACGCCAACGCAGTACCAGAAGGACACATCGCCAATACAGCAATGCAACTCGCGCGTCTTGCTGGTGAACGACAAATTTTGTGTACCGCAGAGTCACGCGCCATCCTTGAGCCTTACAGTGAGTTTGACTATTTCGACAATATGCAGCTTGGCATGGCGTTTGAGCAACAAGCCATTTATAACCTGAAGGGTGAAAAGCGGGTCGAAGCCTTCGGCTTTATGCGCGGCACACGTCACCATCACAAGTTGATTGGCCGTCAGAGCGAGCTCGATAAAACCCTGTCGATCATCAACAACGAACAACAGACCACTCGGGTTGCCCATATCTATGGTGAAGCAGGGATCGGCAAGTCACGTTTACTACAGGAAATTCGCGCCAACGCCGGTAAATATCAGCACCTGGTTGCCCAGTGCTTACCGGAACATCAGAACAATGCACTCTACCCGATTTTGACACTAGTACGTTATCTGTTTAATACCAGCAATCTCAGCAATGCTGAAGTAATAGAATTATTTGTGTCACTGCTTAACGAGCAGAACAGCACACTCAACACAGATGCCATTTTGCCAATTCTGATGGTCTGGCTGAACATCGAATTACCAGAAGACATGCAGCCGTCGTCACTGGCTCCGGACGCGCAAAAAGAACTGCTGTTCAACGGCCTGAGTGCACTGCTGCTGTCACACAAATTCAGCCTCAGCAGCCATAAACTATACATCATTGAAGATATTCACTGGGCAGACTCCACCACCTTAGAATTTATTCATCACTTTGCCGAGAACCTTAGTGATGGTAGCGTGCTGATCAGCACCTCGCGTCAACCTAAGCCGGATAGCCTGCACGACCTCACATTGCTTGAGCTGGAGCTCCACAAGCTCACCGCCAAAGCAACCGAAGACTTCATCGAACAGTTATTCGAGGGCAAAGCCGTATCACAAAACGTGCGCGACATCCTGGTCAGCCGCACCGACGGTATACCACTGTTTATCGAAGAACTGGTTGATATGCTGAAACAAAAAGCACTCGTCAGCGAGCAAAGCGGCGAAGTCAATTTCGTCAGCCCGGATAAACTCGATCAGGTCCCCAGTAGCCTGCGTGAATCACTACAGCAAAAGCTTGATAGCTTAGTGCATGCTAAAGAAACGGCACAACTCGCCGCCACCATTGGCCGGGAATTCGAATACGACCTGCTCGTCGCCGCTTCTTCTCTCAGTGAAGATCAGATCCAAAACGACCTCAACGAGCTGATAGAAAAAGACCTCATCATCCAGCAACGCCGGGTTGAGAATGATAGCTATATCTTTAAACACGCGCTGGTAAGGGACGCGGCTTATGGGAGTATGAACCCCAAAGATAAGATTAGAAATCACGGAAGAATTGGCGATACTTTAAGCGCTGAATTTAGTACTTTTAACTTCGATGAACCGCTAGTCATTTCCAATCACTACTATAACGCGGAGAGAATCAATGATGCAGTATCATTCCGTACCAAGGCAATAAACAAGCAAGTGAGAAGTTCAGCTCATTCTTCTGCTATTGTAATTGGTGACGAAGCTCTCAGCTGGCTAGAAGGCAACAAAACACACAAAAGCTCACTTCTGAACGAACTAGATCTTCACAGGGCAATGCTTCCCTCTATTATGACGTTATTTGGTTATGGTGCAGAGAGAGTTTTGAGTTGGGGTAATCGAGTCGCTGAAATTGTCCAAAGTCCATGGTTTGATGATAAGCAGCAAGACTCTCTGTTCGACATGTACAAGAAAAGTCAATGGACCCTATTCATGTCAGCACATTATGCTTCACACAGAAGCAAAGCCCGCACTTTAGGTGAAAGTCTACTTGAGGCAGTAAGGGAAAAAGGGAACCGACAAGATATTATCGTAGTTTTAGTTCATGTTGCTCAAGCTTATAATATCGATGGTGATCTTTTGTCAGCTAGCGAACTATATGAAGAAGCACTAGAGCTGTATAACGATGAACAAGATGCTGAACTTGCACTAGAATATGGAATGAACATTAAAGTTCAAATTCTTTCTCTTGCATCATATAACTATCTCCATCTTGGGTTGCTAAGAAAAGCAAAAAATTGTGCTTATGAGTCTGCACGCTATGCAGAAGATTTAAACTCAATAGGCGAGATTGTATTTGCAAATATTTTTGTTGCGCTTTACCACATTTTTCTAAAACAACACAGTAAAGTTGTCGATAATTGGTTACGTTTCCAAGAAATGTACGGTGCGCAAGCTAAAGGCAATGTATTCCATTTACACTTCCTTGAGTGCTATAGCTACTCATCTGCCAAGAATACAAACTTAGCTCGTCAAGCACTCAATAAACAAATTGAAACAGGGCAAACTTTTGCTGCTGGATACTATGTAACTCATCTCGCGGAGGCTTATATAGAAGAATCCTGCTTAGATGAAGCACTTGACTTAATGACATCATCCTTCGAACGCTGTCAACGTCAAGGAGAGCTTTCGGTAATGCCTTTTATCAAGAAAACACTCGCTGAGTGTATGTATTTGGAACAAGGGTTTTCCAATCAGGAAATAATTTCTCTGTTGAAATCTTCAATTGATGCAGCAAAAGACCAAAGTGCAAGGTTCTTTGAACTAGAAAGTCGTCTCTATTTATATTCTCTTGAGCAGGATAAAAATAACTTTGAGCTACTAAAAGAAAACTATCACTGGTTTGTGGACAATGACCAGCTAGAAGATAGCCCTGTTTTCACCAAACTTCAAAGACTATTAAACGAGGAAAACTAAAATGTCTGACAATTTTCATAAACTAGGTACTAGATATGGCTTTGGTAGCCATGTAGAAGAGTCCGAGCCAACTCCGGTAGATAATGTATTAGCAATTAGTGCATGGCACTCTGCTCTGAGCCGAATGATCGCATACACATGGAAAAACTGGGATAATGATCAGGAGCTTGACTATATTGTAAAGTTTCCTGAATATTATTTAGCGAAGTTCGGCTTTTTTCCACAAATCCCGGCCTACCAAACGAAAGTTCGGTTTGTAATTCGTAAAGGTGACTCTGTCACTTTCACGCATGGAGACCGAAATGCGGGTGGTACAATATCTGCAACAGTTGCTGGTGAACCAGAAACCCAACAGATCGTTGAACAACTGCAACCATGTCCAGATTACATATCAAATAACCCTGATTTTCAGACAAGCAGTAATATCGAGTCTGTAACAAGCATTTGTGGCGACTGTGAACAGCCGCCGTCAGATGAAGAAATCAAGAATAAGCTTGTAGAAATGCTTGGACTTGACGGTCATACAGATGGTTCTGACCTACCGCCGCTACATAATGGTTGGCAATTCAAAGATATGAGCGAATTAACGGGCTGCTTCATCGTTACTATTCCACCGAAGCCAGACTTATCTCATATTGATAATGAATCTCAAAAATCTATGGTTGAGTCACAAGCGATTAGCGACTTTATGGATATTTGCAGAAGCCAGCCATTTACATCTTGTTAATGTAAAAGTAGAAGCAGCTTTGCTGCTTCTTATTCAACTCAGAAGAAGGCCCATATGACACTCATAGACTGTGACAGGCATGTTATGGAGCCGCTGCATTTGTGGCAAGAATATGTCAGACCCGAAATTTTTAAAGAGTATCCCGTTCATTTTAGAAACGACAGTTCACTTGAAATAGCCTCTCAAGATAATATTGAAAACCCTGTTAAAACAGCAAAACTCCCCCCAACTTATTACATCGGGAATCACCCTATTCTGAACAATTGGGGAAAGGAAATCCAACAAGAAACAGCTAAGAGACCCAGAAATACTGAGGATCGGAAGCTTGCCAGTAGTGGATTAGGTCAGCTACAAAGTATGCTTGTTGACGGTGTAGACCGTGCAATTATATTTCCTACATTTACAGGGTACATAGTGAATCATCAAGCACTTCCTGCTTCTGTATCAATAGAATATGCCAGAGCATACAATAAGTGGATAATTAACTACTGCGCAGTGAACTACGCAAAAATGATTCCCGTTGCAATGGTTAGTAGACACGATCCGAGCACGCTTGAGAGACAGCTGGAAACCATTATAAAACAAGGGTTCAGCACAATTACGCTGCGACCAGAACCTATTCAGGGATTGCACCTTGGTAGTGAAGAGTATGAGCCTTTTTGGCAGCTGTGCGAGCGAAACGACATTACAATCGCATTTCATGGCGGTACTCATTTACACGGTCCGACGGTAGGAGCAGATCGATTTAATTCACGATTTAGTTTACATGCCTGCTCACATGCACTTGAAGCACAACTCGCTTTTCTGAGCTTATTAGAGGGTGGTGTACTTGAGAAATATAAAAAGCTAAAGTTTGCCTTCCTTGAAGCAGGTGCGGCATGGGTCCCATACTGGCTTTGGAGGCTAGACAACATTTGTTATGAAGAGTTTCCAGAATTAATCAAAGAGAAATTACCAAATAAACCCTCACATTACTTCAAACAAAACTGCTGGGTGAGTATTGAACCAGAAGAGCCGTGCCTAAATGAAGTTATTGCGCTCATCGGCAGTGATAAGCTGCTCTTTGGCTCTGATTTCCCTCACCCCGACCATGAGGGTATGAATGTAGATAGTATTTATCGAGAAACATCCCTCACCAAAGAAGTTGTAGATAAGATATTAAAAAGCAATCCCTTAAATTGCTTTGGAGCGTTCCGTGGATAATTACCCTACATCCGGTTTCGCTATTTTCAATAAACAGGTCATTAGTAGTACTTTCCTAAACTCAGCTTGCCAGCAAATTGAAAGCATAATTAGCGGTCACAGTGATACAGGTCTATCACACTGGGGGCTTGTAAACGGAGTTGACAATAATTCATTGACCCGAATTGCTCAACCTCATTTTTGTAGCCAAGCGTTTTACACACTCTTAACTGAAAGCGAATTTGGGCCATTGATTGCTGACGTTTTGAAATGCCGTAAATTGAAGGTTTGGGGCAGTCAACTTTATATTAAACCGGCTGGTCATTCGCCATCACTTAATGTTGGCTGGCATCGTGATTCTCAACATATGCCATTTTTTAAGTCAGGCGTTGCAACTTTGTGGATCCCATTTTCTGCTACCTCTCTCGCTACAGGTTGCTTAAAATATATTGGTGGCTCACAAAATACGAAAGAATACATTCAACCTTTAGGAGGCCAAGAGCTGAATTTAAAGGCAGAAACCCAACGCCTCGCACACTTTTCAGCTGGAGACTATTCGGAAACTCCTGTGGAAGTTCCCCTCGGTGGTTTCTCTTTACACCATTGGGATTTAATTCATGGCAGTGACGCAAATACCAGTAACAGTGCTCGAATCGCATTATCCGTTGGCGTGTATACTGAAGATTTATGTATAGACAGAAATACTCCTGACTATGGGTATGCTGGCATCCTAAATAACCCTCGCTTTTGCCCATCATTGATATAAGAGACATAAGAGTAATGAGCAGTATTATAATGTGGAACCCTAAGTTTAACGTCATCACAGACAAACAGGGTAATGTTTATCTAACACATTACAGTCAAAATTATGTTCTGGAGCACACCCGCTTCCCACTATTTCAGTTCATTGATGGCAAGCAGACTGTCAATGATATTGCCTTAAAATCGAAAAACCCACACGATTCTGCCCTATTTTATTATTATCTGGATAGCCTGATTAAGACGGAGCTTGTAATACCATTACAGGAAGGAGGAGAGATATGGCATCAAAGCTCCATGAGTAGGGTTATTAATGTAACAGAAAGCCTTGATGCCGAAGCAACCGATATACCTGATAGTAATATTGTTATCACCAAAGACATTTTAGAATTATCGCTGCATAATTTCCAGGTCGGTAATAAAAGTGTGGTCATTATCGAAGACTTCTTCAACTTGCTCGTAATTAGCCCTCCCTTAGAGTCAGAAAGGGACTTTGAGTATTATGTAAAGATCAGGGCTAATAACCTACCAATGAACTCCTATTTCATTACATCCTCTGACAGTGCAAAAAAGCGACATTATCGACAATCAAGTAACTTTATAGACTCGGCGCTTACTCTAGTTACCTCAAAACAGCTGCTGGCTTCAAATAAAGTTAATGTAGTAAATTCCAATTTAGAAGTAGAAACCTTTTCACTAAACTCTAGCAATCAAGTTAAAAAACAGTGGTCAACAAAAATAGCACTGCGAAGCTGCCCAATTACATTTGGTCATGATGGTGGCTCAAGAAGTATAAAACCTGAGCTTACAAATAGAAAAATTGCACCCTATATAAATCGATGTACAGGGCTAATTAATGAGCTTTCAACTCTCAATGACTCAGGCGCAATCAAAATATACCGTACCGCATTTTTCAAACATCCTGCTAGGAGCGTACCAGACCTTAATGTCGATGAATTCAATCAAACCTGCTTAGGCAAAGGCGTCACACACGAACAGTCTAAGGCCAGTGCGTTATGCGAAGCCATCGAACGCAAAAATGCACAGTATGTGGGCGATGAGCTAACTCAAGTCGCACAGGCTCATCAGCTGGACGCTCGCAGTTATAACTTTTCTCAGTTGTTACCCTACAGCGAGCAGCAGTATGCGCGCTTTGCGGACCCTGCGGACTCAGAATCTCAGCGTAAGCAAGCCGCGCTTTCCTATACTGGAGAGGCTGTCAATTGGACTGCTCTGTGGTCGCTCACACGCGATGAAAAAGTCTTTGTGCCCACCGTTTGCTGCTTTGCCAATACGCCGTTTGAAGAAGACCGCTTTGGCAAATGGCATTCTAATGGCTGTGCGGCCGGTAATAACCTGGAAGAGGCCATTTTACAGGCTTTATTCGAATTGCTTGAGCGTGATGCAACCGCTATCTGGTGGTATAACCGCTTACCGCGTCCGCAGTTTGAGTTAAGCGGCTTGGACCCGGATTACCTAGCACCGCTGCACGAAACAATCACCGCTGAACACGACTATTGGATGCTGGATCTCACCGTGGATACCGGTGTGCCCGTAATGGCAGCGATTGGCCGTAACAAAGCAACTCAGGGGTATGTATTTGGTTTCGGCTGCCACTTAAAACCCGAAATGGCCGCACAACGTGCGCTCACTGAGCTATGTCAGCTTATTCCTATCCGGGACCAAAATGGTGCCCCCTTTGATTTTGATGCCATTACCGATGATAGTTTCCTTCAGCCTGAGGCCAATGCATCTCGTGCAAGCTATCAGCTAACACAAAGCGGTGATCTGAAGGATGATATTCTCGTCATTGTTGAACAGTTAAACAGCCTGGATATGGAAACACTGGCACTGGATTATTCACGCTCGCCTATTCCACTGAGCACTGCTAAAGTCTTTGTACCCGGACTGTGTCACATCTGGCCACAACTAGGTAACCCAAGGTTGTACGAGACACCTGTCAAACTGGGTTGGATGGATAAAGCATTGACGGAGAAAACGATTAATCAGCAAGGGTTGTATATTTAACTACGCTCCTTGGTGGCTGTGAATAACCTAAAATACTTGTGACAAAATACCAGCTCAAGGCCGGTATAGCAGAATGCGAGCTCACTTTGTAGCGAGAGAGAATATTGTTGGTAGAGACTCCCTCTCACCTTACCCTAAGTCACTCAAGCTGGCTGGCAATTAACCCAGCAAGCTTGAGTGACACTGTACAAACTACCCTTTGGCAAACTTAGCGCGTGCGGCATGTAGCTTTTTATAGCTGTCGATCAGGCGCAGGTGCTTGTCCAGGCCTTCCAGTTGCATGTTGGTCGGTGTCAGACCATAGAACTTTACATCACCGTTGATTGAGCCAATCACCGCATCCATCACTTCTTTACCGAACATACGGGTAAAGCTGTGGATGTAGTCTTCAATTTCCAGCTCTTCGTCCAGCGCCACTTCCAGCGTGGCGTGCATAGCCTGGTAGAATAAACCGCGTTCAACCGTGTTGTCGTTGTATTGCAGGAAGGTTTCAACCAGCTCAATGGCCGCTTCGATATCGCCCAGCGCCAGATAGATAAGGATTTTCAGCTCTAAAATGGTCAGCTGGCCCCAAACCGTGTTTTCATCGAACTCTACGCCGATCAGGGTGATGATGTCGATGTAATTATCAAGCTGGCTTTCTTCAAGGCGATTAACCAAATCAGCCAGCGCTTCGTCTTCCAGCGAGTGAATGTTCAGAATGTCTTCGCGGTATTGCAGCGCTTTGTTGGTGTTATCCCAGATTAAGTCCTCGGCCGGGTAAACCTCAGAGTAGCCAGGCACCAGAATACGGCAGGCGGTACCCATATCTGTAAATTCTGCAATATACGCCTCTTTGCCCAAATCTTTAAGAATGGCGAACAGTTTGTCACACTCTTCTTCGTTGGTGCCCGTGAAGTCCCACTCCACAAACTCATAATCATGTTTGGCACTGAAGAAACGCCATGAGATCACGCCGGTAGAATCAATGAAGTGCTCAACAAAGTTCTCCGGCTCAGACACTGCCATGCTGTTAAATGTCGGCTTTGGCACATCATTCAGACCTTCAAAGCTGCGGCCCTGTAACAGCTCAGTTAGGCTTCGCTCCAGCGCAACTTCCAGGCTTGGGTGAGCACCAAAAGAGGCAAACACTCCACCCGTTTTCGGATTCATGAGGGTCACGCACATCACCGGGAACTGACCGCCCAACGACGCATCTTTTACCACAACCGGGAAGCCCTGCTCTTCAAGGCCTTTAATACCAGCAACAATACCCGGGAACTTAGCCAGTACGTCCTCAGGCACGTCTGGCAGTACAATTTCCTGTTCAATGATCTGCTTTTTCACCGCGCGCTCAAAGATCTCAGACAAACACTGCACTTTGGCTTCAAACAGGTTATTACCGGCGCTCATACCGTTACTCAGAAACAGGTTTTCAATCAGGTTAGATGGAAAATAAACCGTTTCACCGTCGCTGTGACGCGTGTAAGGAATTGAACAAATACCACGCTCGATATTGCCTGAGTTGGTGTCAATCAGGTTAGAGCCGCGCAGCTCTCCTTCCGGATCGTAAATTTCACGCGTGTAGCCATCCAGGATCTCAGCAGGCAACTCGTCGTTGTGGCCCGGCTTAAACCACTTTTCATTGTGGTAATGAACAAACTCGGCATTGGCAATTTCTTCACCAAAGAACTGGTCGTTATAGAAAAAATTGCAGTTCAGTCGCTCAATAAACTCGCCCAGCGCCGAGCACAGCGCGCTTTCTTTAGTCGCACCTTTACCATTGGTGAAACACATAGGCGATGCAGCATCACGAATATGCAAAGACCAAACGTTGGGCACAATGTTACGCCATGAGGCTACTTCGATTTTCATGCCCAGCTCTGACAGAATACCCGTCATATTGGCAATGGTTTGCTCCAGTGGCAGATCTTTACCCAGAATGAAGGTACTGGCGTCAGAGTCGGTGTTTACCATCAGCATGGCTTGTGCATCGTCATCCAGGCTCTCTACCGCTTCAACCTGGAACTCAGGTCCGGTCTGGATCACTTTTTTCACAGTACAACGGTCGATTGAACGCAAGATGCCCTGACGGTCTTTCTCAGAGATACTCTCTGGCAGCTCAACCTGAATTTTGAAGATCTGGTTGTAACGATTTTCCGGGTCAACAATGTTGTTTTGCGCCACACGAATTCCATCGGTCGGAATATCACGCGCATTACAATACACTTTCACAAAGTAAGCAGCACACAGCGCAGACGACGCCAGAAAATAGTCAAACGGGCTGGGTGCCGAACCATCGCCTTTATAACGAATAGGTTGGTCGGCAATGACAGAAAAATCATCAAATTTGGCGTCAATTCGAAGATTATCGAGATAATTTACTTTGATTTCCATAGGAAAGAGTCCGGTGTATTGCGATCGAAAACCCCTATTGTACTTGAGGTTGCAAGACGGCGCCAATGCTGATGACACAAATAACCCTGCCAACACAAATTAAGTTACTAAATACCTATTATTGGTCGTAAAGGCATGTTACTTTCTTGGCAAATAAACTCATCAGACAACACACGAGATAACAAGGATTTATTATGCGCAGCTATGTGTGGTTAGCACTTGGTTTAGGCCTGTTTTCCAGCTCTGCTCTGGCCAATAACGGCTTTGGTGTCACCCTGTATGGTGGCAAAAGTAGCAATCAGGAATTGCATACCAGTCAAAAAGCAGTGGTTAACCTGGCCGATGAAAACCACTTTGGCATCAGCTTTGATCGCTATCTGAATAAAAAACGCTATGGCCTGTTTTACAGCATGCTAGAAACTGAATTTGAAGATGCACCAATCCAGAAAGTGGATATGGAATATCTGATGTTTCAAAGCGCCATAGATGTGGATATCACAGATAATCTGGACAGCTATATCGGTGCTCAGATCGGTGTAAATAGAGTAACACCCAATTTTGAAGAATCGGATCACTTTTTTGCTGCGGGCTTTTATGGTGGCCTGAAATATCATTTAGGAGCCGGGTTCAGCGCGCAAACAGAGCTGCGCTGGCTTGCGTCTTCTATCAAAAACTCGTCTAAAGTACGCTGTGATGGCAGCGATGAGGACGTCTGTGCATGGCACTTTGATGGCGATGTACTTAACCAATTCCAGCTGAGTCTGGGCCTGACTTACCGCTTTTAAAAAATCGCCAGCATCGCTATCAGCCCCGGCTCGTTGGCCGGGGTGATGCTGTAATTAGCCACGGTCACACCAAACAAGTGCCCACTCTTACAGAGTTACAACGTTATTTTTAAGGTGTTCAATAAACAACCTGGTTTTACGGGGTGTATAGCTAGCCTTTGGGTAATAGGCCCAGAGTTGTTTTATCTCAGAGCGAATATCCGGCAAAATAGGCACCAAGGCGCCAGATCTTAACTCCCGCTCAATATAGCTTGGTGCGATAAACAGCAAACCAATTCCCTGCACTGCCGCTTTTAAAATGGCATCGAGATGATCGGTCACAAAATTATAGTTGGTAAACTCAAACAATCTGCCATCTTCAAGTACAACGCCCCCAATTTTATGATAATAACTACTCAGCAACATCTTATGTTGTGCCAGGTCCTCAACACAGGTTATTTCATCGCAACGTGCCAGATATTCAGGGGCCCCAAACAGCTGCATTTGATAGTCAAACAACCGGGTGCCTTTGTGCGAGACTGAATCAAACGACTCGTTATACCGGGTGATCACCACATCGTGCTGTAAATCCGGCGGCTCTCCCGGCGCCAGTACATTCAGGTGAATGGTGATCTGCGGATATTGCGACAAAAACTGCTCAATTTTGGGCATTAATACACTGCTGCCCACCGCCTGTGTCGCCGCTATTTTCAAACTGCCCTGTAACTCGCATTGCTCAGATTGCGCGGTTTCTACCAGTGCTTCAAACTGGGCAAGCCAGTCTCTGGCACGAGGAAAAAAATGCTGCCCTTGCTCCGTGAGATTAACCTGTCGGGTCGTGCGAATGAACAAACTTTGCCCCAGGTGTCTTTCCAGCCAGTCAATACGTTTACTCATAGCAGATGCCGAAACCCCTTGATGTTCTGCCGCTTTGGTAAAGCTGCCCAGCTCTGCCAGAACGCAAAAACTGCGTGTTGCCGTTAACCAATCCATTTAATTAATTCCTACAAGGAAATAGTATTTTAATTATTACCTTATTTTTAGGACAATGAAAGCGGCGTATAGTGCCCGGGTCAAATTTACTTCGCGCTGGAGTGCTCGTGCATCTATTTACCATGCTTGCTGTTTTACTCATGTCCTGCTCTCAGCTGGTCAGCCAGGTGTATATGCCTGTTTTACCAGATATTGCAGACAGCCTGGTGCTAACCAATGGCATGAGTCAGGCAATGATCATCAGCTATTTCATTACGCTTGGCGCCTCTCAACTGATTGTTGGACCGCTGCGCGACAAGTACGGTGATCGGCCACTGTTTATCGCCGGGCAAGCCATCTTACTGGCAGGTACACTGTTATGTGCCGTTGCACCAGACAGCACCACCTTTTTACTCGGACGAATTTTGCAAGGTGCGGGCTCCGCTTCACCGGTGTTAATCAGCCGCACATTACTGGCTCAACGACTGTCGGGGGCCAGATTAAAAAGTGCCATGGCAACCGTGGCCATCTCGGCAAGTGTCACCGCAATTATTGCCCCCCTGCTCGGCGGTATGCTGAGCAGTTGGTTTGGCTGGCAGGGTTTGTCACTGGTGCTCATTACATACTATCTGTTCATCACCATATTCGGGCTGAGTCTGCTCAAAGCCAGCGAACCTCAACCTTTTGTGATTAACCCAATGAGCCTGGTTCGGCACTATCAAAATATGGTGCGCTGTCAGGTCTTTTTATCGCTGGCCAGTCTCAAATGGGTGCCAACCTTTTTGTATTTGACGCTCCAGCTACATTTGCCGTTTTTACTTCAGGACCGCTTTGGCTTCACCACTAGCCAGACCGGACAAGCCATGATGCTGCCTATGGTTGGTCTGTTGTTGGGCGCTGTGTTTGCTAAAGTCTTACAGCGCCACGTTAGCTATATGAAAATTGTTTTGTGGCTGTGGCCTGCACTATTACTGAGTGCACTGACATTCGTATTAGCCAGCGACAACGCCATAGCGATATTACTGGCCTATGCCGCCATTATGTTGGTATTTGGCGGATATTTTCCAAGCTATATGCACCTGATTGGCTTACTACACCCTACTCACGCGGGCACCGCAAACGCTTTGGTCGGGGCAATTGAGTTACTGATATTTTCTGTCATTGCCTGGCTGGTGAATCAATGGCTGCCAGATAACACGCAAGCCATCGCGCTACTGATCGCTGTCTGTGCTGCATTGTTGCTACTTTGCTGGCGTACTATCCGTATTCAGCGACCTCATTTTGAACACACATAAGTATAATATTGGGATCAATCATGTTCGAAAAACTCCACTTTAACACTGCCCGATTTACTATCCGGCCGCTTCAGCAAAGTGACCTTCATGCCATTTACGAGAGCCGGCGTAATCCGGATACCTCCAGGTATATTGGTGAACCAGCGACACTAAAAGATGCTCAGGACAGAATTGATCAGGCAACAGCCCCCTGGCAGGCAAATGAGCATGAAAGACTGCTTTTGGCCATCATCAGACGTGAAGACAATGTGCTGGTCGGTGAACTCATGTATAAGTTTTTGTGCCATAACGCCAAAACTGCCGAAATCGGTTATCGTCTGAGTGAAAAGTATATCGGCCAGGGTTATGCGTTTGAAGCTGCAAACGGGCTGATTGAAGCTGCCTTTGAGCAATTTGGACTCAATAAAGTCTGTGCATTTTGTGCTGTCGAAAATCAGGCTTCCTGGCGCTTAATGGAAAAGCTCGGCATGCAACGTGAGGCCCATTTACGTCAGCACTTTAAATTTAGCCATGGTTACTATGATGGCTATATGTACGGCCTACTACGTAGTGAACATATCATGGCAGCAACAGCCTGATAAACGAAAAAGGCACCCTTATCAGGTGCCTTGACTCATGGAAGGACCCATGAAGATCGTTGCGTAAAAATACAAAATTGGGAGAAGAAAACTGTGTCAGGATAATGTCCTACTGACTAAACTCCTGTTCCGATAGTTTACCGTCACCATTGGTGTCCAGTTTTTCGAAAATGACCATCAATGTATCCGAGCCCGCGGCTTCCGACTTAGAGATATACCCATCACCATTGGTATCAAAAGTTGAAAACGAACTGTCCGCAGCATGCGCGCCAATACTGGCTGCCATCAAAATGGTGCTTAACATAAGCTTGTACATATCAAGTTCCTCATAAATGCTTGTTAAAGTGTTTAAATTCTTTGGCACTCAGCGCGCCATCCCGGTTTGTATCCAGGCGTTTAAATGCGTCAGCGACCAGAGAAACCTTAGCTGCTTCTGAGCGACTGATCAGGCCATCGCTGTTGTCATCCAAAAGTGCAAAATCGACTTCAGTTGCAAACGCTAACGCACAGGTGAACATTCCCAGGGTCAACGCAAAAACGTATGTAATTTGCATATCTGATGCTCCGGCTAAAACGCGATTTAGCCGTTAAACTCAGAGAATTCTTTTCTGCTCAGCAAGCCATCACTATTGCTATCCAGAACTTTAAACTGGCCCATGAGCAAGGAGTTTGCCGTCGCCTCATTCAAACTAATGGTGCCATCACCATCCGTGTCATACTTTTCAAAACCCTCGCCTGCAATTGCCTGTGTCGCCAACACCGTCAGAGCCATAGCTGTCATCTTTGTCATCGCTGTTTTCATCATATTTTCCTTCTGTTTTTGAATGTGTGCCGCCGCGAAACTGTTCTGAGCTTGCCGGCTGCGTTTGACAGGACTATTCCAACTTTGATGCCAGGTTTAATTAGATATTAATTTTCAATAAGTTAGTTTTTCTTGGGTAAAAAAGTTCAGGGGACATTAAGGCGATTTGTTGCTAAATGGCGACAAAATTCAACTCGCGTTTTTAGCTTACTATTTAAAATCAGTTACTTATATCTGTCGCTAATTGGCAACAGTCAACCAAAAGCGCGCAAACTATCAGGCTCTTTATGCTCCATGCCAGCTCAAAATTACGCTCACACACGCCACTCAGACCCTTTTTTTCTCAGGCATTGTGGAAACAGGCACTTATGGCATTAATGCTGGCCCTGGTTCCTCTGTTGCTGTTGACCTTGTGGTTTATTCAGTCTGTTGCCTATCAGCAGCATAGAGTTCAGGATATTTATGTTGATAATCAGAAAGTTAAATCAGAATTCAGTGAGTTAAAAAACGCCTTTCAGGCACTTCAGAAAGCACAACAAAACAATCAGTTACTACAAAGCGAACAATTAAAAATAAGCATTAACAAAAGCTGGCAGGTGCAAAAAAATAGACTTATATCACTGCTTACACGACTTGAGAAAGATGCAGCAGTTGCTAATTGGCAACACCTACTCCAACACACCCAGACGCCAGACAGTAACACCCTGTCGGCACTGGCCGATGCACTAACTCGCCAGTCACAACCGCTGCAACAGACTCTGGACAAACAGCTAACGGATGCGCTCTTGCAGCAAAGTCTCATCCGGCAGCGCTTTTTAATTGGACTGAGCATTCTGTTACCTATCCTAGTCGGCATGAGTATCTGGCTTATCAAGCGGATCTCCGATCAGCTATTTCAGCTGGAGCGAGCCATAGCAGTCATTGGTGAAGACCGCTTTACTACGCCAATCCAGCTAGCAGGCAGCCGCGAGTTCAGCCAGCTGGGTGAGCGTCTTGAGCAATTGCGCCAGGAGCTGGCTGCCAGCAAACATCAAAAGGAGACCTTTTTACGCCACGTATCGCACGAACTGAAAACCCCACTCGCCTCCATTAAAGAGGGCACAGAGTTGCTGAATAGCGATCACCTTGGGCAGCTCAATGACAAGCAACGACGCGTAACCGATATTCTCCACGTCTCTGTCGCCAAGCTCACTCAGCTCATTGACGATCTGCTTACGTTTAGCGCTGCCAGTCACCCACACAGCCAACAGGCACGCTGTAGTGCCCGGGCAATCAAAGTGCAACTGGAAGACCACTTTGCACAACGGCTGCAGAGGCGAGATATCCGTATTCACTGGCACTTTGAACAGCAACTCGCGGACTTACCTGAGCTACCAGTCAAACTGGCTCTGACACACCTGCTCAGTAATGCAATTCAATATACACACAGCCAGATCCGCATCGACTTTTTGGCTACCTCAAGCCACTGGCAGATCAGTATCCGGGACGATGGGCCCGGGCTCGATCCCCAGGAGGCCAACCACTTATTCAAACCCTTTGTCAGAGGCCAGCGCAGCCAAAAAATAGCAGGCAGTGGACTGGGCCTGGCCATTGCACATGAATGTATGAGCCAGTGCGGTGGCCAGTTACAGTGGCAAAATACCCGGCCAGGCTGCGAATTTACTCTGAAACTGCCAAAACACGGAGAAAGCAGATGAAACCCCTCTTTTTAATCGTGACACTCGTTATCAGCCTGAGCGGTTGCCAACTGAGCCCAACACAGCAAAACACCCACTTTGTCGGGCCTCGCAAAACGCTTGAGCCACAATACGCTTCTTTGGCGCTACTATTGCAGCGCTACCTGACACTGTGTCAAAACAATCAAGCTGTTGAGCAACAAAAGCCTGAACCTTATATCGGTCAGGCCGCTATTGAGACCTTCATACACAGCTACTGCAATACCGTGTCAACAACCAGACAGTTGCAAGCAATTGCAAAGATCAAACAAAGTCAGCACTGGCCCCAACACTACCATCTGTGGTTCGATACCCTGAAACAACAGACGCAGGTGCTGCGGGGACAAAAGATCCGTTTGCATCGAAGCAACGCCAAATTGAGCCAGATCCAAACGCAGTTGACCCAAACCAATCAGGCACTGCTCACGCTCAAACAGGCGCTGGCCGAGATCGAACAACAAAGGCTTCAGGACATGCCCCTGAATGCGCCCATTCAAACGCCGGAGCAGCAATAATGTCTTATACAACACCGCCTACCTCAGACACCCACACCCCCTCTGTTTTGCTGGTCGATGATGATCCGGCATTGAGCGAGCTGCTGGCAATACGCCTGGAAAGTCATGGCTTTGACGTAACCCTGGCCAGTAGTGGCCATGCGGCCTTGCGACAACTGGCCAGTATACCTGTTGATGTAGTGATCACGGACTTACGAATGGAGCACATGGACGGTCTGGCACTGAACCAGAAATTACAAGCCCAATACCCAGGCCTGCCTGTGATCATGATGACTGCGCATGGCTCGATCCCCGATGCTGTGGATGCCATTGAGCAAGGGATCACCGCTTTTATTACCAAACCGATAAACAGCGAAGAACTACTGGCAGCGATCGACAAAGCATTACCTAAAAACAGGGCGATACAACTCACTGATCCGGATAACTTTCACGGCTTGTATCACCAGAGCGCGAGCATGCGCCAACTGGTACAGCAGATTAAAGCCATCGCGCCCAGTCAGGCTAATATTTTGCTCCAGGGTGAAAGTGGCACGGGTAAGGAAGTCACCGCACGCGCCATTCACCGGGCGAGCAGTCATGCCCAGGGCCCATTTATCGCCATCAACTGTGGTGCCCTGCCCGCGCACTTGCTTGAATCAGAGCTGTTTGGCCATAAAAAGGGGGCATTTACCGGCGCAATTTCGGATAAACAGGGGCTGATCCAAAGTGCCGATAAAGGCACTTTATTATTGGACGAAATAGGAGATATGCCACTCGATCTACAGGTAAAGCTATTACGGGTATTACAGGAAAAAACGGTCCGGCCGATCGGCGGGCAGCACGAACAAACGGTTGATGTCCGTATTCTCTCCGCCAGCCATAAAAACCTGGCGCAGGCTGTCAGCGAAGGAAAATTCAGAGAAGATCTGTACTATCGGCTCAACGTCGTCGCCATTCAGTTGCCTGCGCTGCGTGAGCGAGTGGAAGACATCCCCCTACTGGCAGACTTGTTTATCAAGCAACTCGCCGCTGGACAAAAACGCCTCTCTTTAGACGCCACAACGGCGCTGTTAAGTTATGCCTGGCCAGGCAATATTCGTCAGCTACATAACGTAGTTGAATACTGTGTAGCGATGACACCCGGCAAATTAATCACTGCAGACAGTATTATCAGCGCACTGCCAGAACAAGACGACAAGCAAGCCTTTGTCGGACTGAATGAAGCTAAACGTCAGTTTGAACGTGATTATCTGATAAAAGTGCTCGCCCTGTGTGAGAACAATGTCCCTCAGGCCGCCAAACTGGCTCAAAGAAATCGCTCAGACTTCTATAAACTGATGAAAAAACACGATATAAAATAAATTAGTAAAAACATTTGACCAATTATTATACATGCGCTTAAATGAATAGGAAGGCAGGCAAGGAGTGCTTAGCCCTTCAGTCACAAGGTTACTTTTGTACTTTTAGTACGTTTGAGTGAGCCTGGTTATTTATCACTATCATACAGGGATTGAAAAGCTATGATCTCTAATACAACAAAAACTGGATAACAACATGAAAATAAAGGTAAAGAAAACCAATTTAAAACGCCTTTCGGAGTCTCATTCACTTCCTCAACAGGCGACGCCGCAAATCGCGGGTGGTGATGTGGCCGCCTCATTATCAGGCAAAATTTGTGATATGTTTTCCTTGTACCACTATTGCCGTTAAGCCAAAACAGAGTTCTGAGTTCAGAACTCTGCATCGATAAGAAAGCCGTACATCCTTCAGCCTCGCCCCTTGTCCTCCCGTGCAAAGTTTGCAATAGTATCTTCGAATTAATGTCATAAATTGACATCACATCAGAGCAACATGCTCCGTTCACAACTACACTATTATTAGAATAAAAAACGAGGTGGTTGCCCATGAGAATGCGTAAAAAGCTGATCTTAAGCTTTGTTATGACCGTTATCATTCCTATTCTTGCAATATCCATCATGAGTATCTCGCGCACCAAACAGGAGTCACTGGACCGATTCTTAGAGACATCGGTTAACGAGATCAGACAAATTGAGAATGCATTTATCATCTTTTTTGATCAGATGAAAAGTAATGCCCGATTCTTAGCGCAGAGCAAAACGGTACAGTCGGTGAGCAAAGACACCACAACCTACCTGGGCGCCGAAAAGATGATGATGCCCGACGCGTCCGGCGAGGCCGAGGCGGCCATCTTCGATTTGTACACCACCTTTGGCAAAACCCACCCCGAACTATTATTTGTCTACCTCGGTACCCGTGAGGGTGGCTTTATTCAGTATCCCGCAGAGCCACTTGGTAACTACGACCCTCGTAAGCGCCCTTGGTATCAGCAAGTTAGCTCAAACCCATCTCAGGTCATTATCACAGAACCCTATCAAGGCGTCACCGGACAAGCGATGGTTTCCGTCGCCACCGGGATCATGAAAAACAACGAGATGTTAGGCGTACAATCACTGGATGTAACCTTATCGACACTCACCGACATTGTGAGCAACATTAAACTCGGCCAAACCGGCTACTTATTGCTGCTCGACAATCAGGGGACGGTGCTGGCAGATCCGAAAAATGCCGACAGTAACTTTAAGAACATTCGTGATTTGAATGATGCCCGTTATAAGGCAATACAGAACGCGGGGAATGCGCCTTTCATTACGCTGGAGTATCAGGACAAAGCCTTCTATGCCAAGTTTTATCGCTCTGAAGAACTTGGCTGGACCTTTATCGCCATCATTGAAGAAGATGAGATCCTCACCTCGTCTTATAATATGACCTACAGCATCAGTATCATTGCGGTCATCATGCTGGCGCTGTTTGTGGTCATTGCCATTGTGCTGGCTAACAAAATCGTTTACCCCATTGAAATGGTATCGGACGGGCTAAAAGAAATCGCTCAGGGTGAGGGTAATTTATCAAAACGACTCCAGGTCATTGGCAATGATGAAATAAGCGAGCTGGCAACCTGGTTTAACCAATTCCTCAACTCCATTAATGCCTTGGTGAAAGACATTCAGGGCAATGCACGAACCCTGAATAGTGAAGCCCAGAGCTCTCAGTCGCGGATCAATGATATTCGTAACCAGTGCCGCCATCAGGAAAAAACATCGCAAACCGCGACGGATACCACACAATCCATGGCAAGCATGGCCATGACAGTCAGCGACAACTGTGGTGATGCACTCAACGAAATCTCGACGACAGAGCAACACACCCAGACTGGCAACCAGATGATCCAAAGCACTGTGGCTCAGGTCGCTAAGCTTAACGATTCTCTGGGCGACTCAGCGACGGCCATGAGCAAGCTTGAAAATGAAAGTAACAATATCACCAATATTCTGGAGGTGATCCGCACCATTGCCGAACAAACTAACTTGCTGGCCCTTAATGCCGCTATTGAAGCGGCCCGTGCCGGTGAGCAAGGCCGGGGATTTGCAGTTGTGGCCGACGAAGTACGGACGCTGGCACAGCGCTCTCACGATGCCACTCAGGATATTGAACAGGTTTTAACTAAGCTGATTGAGCAAACTCGCAGTGTGTCTGAACGCATGACTGCCAGTGTGGGGGAATCAAAACATGCCATCGACCAGTCGGAGCTAGCCCATCAGGCATTCGATGATATTGCCAGCTCAGTTTCCCGCGTTAAGGGGATCATTGCTGACATTTCTCAGCAGGCCAATGCGCAAGGGCAAGCTGCTGAGGACACCCAATCTCGTATTCACGGCGTAAGTCAGTCAGTACAACAAGTGGGTGACTCTGCCGATGCACTGCATACAGGTGCAACACAATTGGTTGAACTGGCCAACAACCTGGATCAATTGGTTGACAGATTTGATGTCGATGACTGAACTAAAGATCTTGCATACCCCTCCTGATCCCTGGGAATTTAGCGCGCTGCGCGAAAGTGTAGGCTGGCAAAACCCTGCGCCCGATATCGTTGCGGCCAGCATTACGGCGTCACTTTACTGGGTGCAGTGTCGCAAGGCAGATAAATTAATTGCCTGTGGTCGGATTGTAGGCGACGGGCACATGTACTTTTACATTCAGGATGTCATAGTGCACCCAAGCCACCAGGGCCAGGGCCACCTTATTATGGATAATATAGAACAGTATCTGGCGACACATTGCCACAGTGGCGCGACCGCCGCTTTGTTAGCGGCGGCTGGCAAGGAAACCTTCTACCAAGGATACGGTTATTCACTACGAGACGGCGAAAAGCTGGGATTGGGGATGTGTAAGTTTTACTAGTCGCAGACGATAACGGTTGCCTGCATCACTGCACTACTCGCATGTTGGCGGGTTTTCATGTTCACGCCTGAACTGGCCTGGTGTCATACCTGTTTCTTTCTTAAATGCTTTGTAAAACGAAGAACGCGCATTAAACCCCACCTCAAGAGCAATATTCAACACCGATTCATCGCTGCTCAACAGGCGGGATTTCGAAGCCTTGATACGCCAGTGATTGACAAAATCAAAGAAGTTCATTTTCAGGGTTTCATTTAAAGCCTGTGACAGGTAATTAGGTGATATCCCACTTGCCTGTGATAGCTTTTGCAGAGTCAGATCGGCATCCAGATAGAGTTTACTGTTTTCCATAGCCTGCGTAATTTTTTCAACTATCCGGGCTGACTGACACTCATCCAGTGCTGATTTATGATACTTGCTCCCTGTATCTTCACTGGGCGACAGAGTCGGAGCATCAGTGCGTTCAACCTTGCTAGCGGGCTGTGGTTGAAGCAACGGCGTTGTTTGCTGCATTGCAAAAAAGGTTACGCTCCAGATAAGCACCAATGCAACAAACACTTCGGCGCTGCGCGACAGTAATGCGTGTTCTAGCAGACTAGATAAGAAGACTGACACTAGCACAAAAATCCAAATACAAACGGCGATAAAAATGAGCTTTCTGATAACAGTGAGCTTGGGGCTGTCCAGATTAGAGTAACTTTCTTTTAGCTGCGCATTGAATCTGGCCAGACGCCTGATGACCACCAGTAGCGTAAACCCGCACTCAATCAACCAAAAACACATCAAAACCAGCATCGCACAGGCCAACACCACAACGTAAGGACCCGCAGGCATATCATCTGTCACGAACATTGCCCTGTGATGCTGTGCAGGCAATAACGCAACCGCGCCGGAAATCAGCACGGCAGGCCATAACAAGACAAATTTGCTTAACTTAGCTCTGTTAAGTATCCATCTTTTCTGTGTGGTAATCCCTTCAATATACAAGCGCAGCGCCGGACACAACACGAAGAGCATGGGAAAACCCAAAACGGTATATACCTGATACCAGCTGGGTAATAGAACTAGCACGATTGCATTGAGCGCAAGCACCCCACTGGCACAAAGAAAAAGCACCAGAGGCAGACGATAAACACGTGTCGCTCGCGGCAGTAGCAGCACAGGTACACTCAACACGATTTGCCCAATGAGCATAGCAATCAGCACCATCACGATAGATTCAGTCACGTAACTCCCCTGACACCAAAATAAATTTATCCATAATATTTTGTTTTATTTGCTTTTAAATTTTCCTTTCCACAAAGACTGTCCGCGCCTTTACGCCAGGACGACGTATCCCTGCAAAGTGATTAGCCTGATACTAACCTGGATAAAACAGGGCACATGCCTTTTGGCAAACCTTGCAGGGACATTCAATATGACTTAAGGAATCGCTTATGACAAACGCAATTTTAACCACCAGTGCATCACAGGATAGCCGCACTCGCATCAAAATCGCGACACTATGGCTGTTAGTTATGCTGAATATGATTTATGCCGATATTTTGGCCTTTGTTTCAGCCTTTATCACTCCGGGAGTAATAGACACACTGATGAGCGGCTACTCAGGCTCAGTTAAACTCACCCAAGAGTTACTTCTGGTCTCAGCCATACTCATCGAGATTCCCATCGTGATGATTTTCCTGTCCCAATATCTCAGCTATCGATTAAACCGCCTCTGTAATCTGGTGGCTGTCCCGTTAACTTTCCTGTTTGTACTGGGTGGTATTGAAACGGATCCTTTCTACCTGTTTCTGGCATGCATACAGCTCACCCTGCTTTTAAGCATAGCCTGGATGGTCATACGGTGGCGAGCACCTGAAGCGGCAGTGTTAAGCACAGCTCAAAGTTGAATCATAGATGACAGGACTCTGAACCATAAACACCCAAGGATTCAGCAGATTACATTTGTATTTAGAACATTTAAGAAGGAAACATACTCATGAAAAGCAAACTGCTTATTCCCCTTACTCTGCTTGTTTATTGCAACATAACCACAGCCAGTGTTGAACTGGGCCAGGCAGAATTCGACAAAGGTAATCTGCGCCTTGCGCAATCCATTTTGTCGCAACAGCAAACCTCTGATTATCAAAAACCACTGCTTCTGGCACGCATAGCACTTAGAAGCGATCAGGACGAAGCGGCACTGCAACACTTAGAAGCAGCCATAGAGCAGCACCCAAACAATCCGGAGCTCTATTTTGCACATGCCGAAGTCGTCGCTAAAATTGCCGAACAAGCCAGTATTTTTAGCGTGTCTGGGTATATCAAAAAACTCAAAGCCTCATTCATCAAAGCAGTCGAACTGGCACCAGACAATCGTGAATACCGCAGTACGCTGATCAAGTTTTACATCAATGCGCCCAGCATGTTTGGTGGTGACAAACAGGCCGCTTTAACGCACATTCAGGCACTGGAAAAAGTCTCGCCCTTTGATGCTTTTCTGACTCGCTTATACCTGGCCGCTAAGTCAGATGAACAAGAAGAGTTCGCTCGTCTGATAAAGGTTGGGCAGCAAAACTTTGCCGCCGACCCCCGCTATTTTTATACTTTAGGCCAAATCTATCTTGATCAGGAAGAGTCTGAAATGGCCCTAAATCAGTTCAGAAGTGCAGCTAACAAGCAGGCAAAAAACCTGAAACAAGAAAAAGCCCGATATCAGTCTCTGGTGTTAATTGGTACTTTAAGTCAGCAACTGAAGCGCAATTATGACGAGGGGCAGAACGCGCTACAGCAGTATCTGAATGAGGCAGCCCATCACTACGACCTGCCCGACAAAAACCTGGTCAAATTCAGGTTGGCTTCGATAGCCATGGCACAAAAGAAAACCACACTCGCGCAGCGACTATTAAACGAAGTCATAACTGAAACGCTGAGTGACAAGCTAAAGAAAAAAGCCCGCTCCGCTTTGAAAAAGTTAGCCAGGGCCTGAGCGCACTCTGCCAGTGGGCTTTACAACAAGCCCTTTCTCACATCACAGCAACCCTAAAGCCAGCAAAACTCCTGAGCCAATTCCCGTTAATATTGCGGGAATGGCATCCTTAAAGGTGTCATACCTAAAGTGGAAGTAGCACGCCCCTACTGAGGTTAATAGTATCAAGACTGAACCAAGCAGCATACTTTGAACGTGCTCAGTCAAAATAGCAAACACCATCAACCCAGCAGCAAGCGACTCAATGAGTCCAATCGCATACATATGCTTTCTGCCAAGCCCATATCGCCTGAAAAACGCACTTTGTATAGTGAACACCCGTGTGCTCCAGGAAAATATCTTTTGAGAACCGGCAAGAGTGAAAAAAGTGGCCAGCAAGCCTGAGAGTATTAGCATAAAAATGTTCCTGACAAGTTAAAGTGAATGCATTAAAGCATTCCAAAACAACATTAAGAACCGTATTATTAAGCCAGTTACTATTCCAAATTGGAATCAATATGGACAAACTCGTTTGCATCAGACTATTTACCGAAGTCGCACATAAGGGCAGCTTTACGCATGCCGCAAACGCTCTCAATATGACGCAAAGTTCTGTAAGCAAGAAAGTGGCCTGGCTTGAACAACATCTTGGTTTCACCTTATTTCACAGGACATCCCGCGCCATAGCCCTGACCTCAGCAGGCAAGGCTTACCTCACCTACAGCCAGTCACTACTAGATACTATGGCCGAAGTAGAACACCAGATCCGTGATGAACAGGCACAGGTAAATGGCCATATAAAACTCTCCGCGCCCAGTGCCTTCGCAACACAGCGCCTGGCTGAGCCACTTGCTGAATTTATGCGTCGTTACCCAAAAGTTACGTTAGACATCAGTGTCAGCGATCAACAGGTAGATTTGATCAACGAAGACGTAGACATCGCCATCAGAGCGTCAGTCCTGAAGGACTCCGGATTAAAAGCAAAGAAGTTGTTGGATCACTCAGTTTGCTATTTTGCATCACCTGACTATCTGAAACGTCAAGGTATGCCACACTCTCCTGACGAATTAAAAGCGCATCAATGCCTCACCTATTCGTTGAACAAACCATCAAATGTCTGGTTATTTGATAAAACACACTACAAACTCAACGAGTATATTCGCTCAGATAGTCCCGAGATGATTGTCAGGTTGGCTTTGTCCGGGCTCGGTATCGCGGCAATGCCAGACTGGATGATCGCCCAACAACTAAGAGACAAAACGCTCGTCACTTTATTTGATAACTGGCAAGGCCATACCCTGCCTATGTACGCTCTATATAAAAATACCGAGTTTACGCCAGTAAGGTTTAGAGCCCTAATAGACTTCCTCGCGGAGCATTTTGCTTATTAACCCTTCAGTCCTGCCACGGGTGATATGTGATGCGCGCCTACGCTTTGCGCACCTAAGGAGCTTAAACCAAGCTCACCCCAGCAGTTGAACATCAGTCGCCTCGGTAATAAGTTCAACTAGTTTTCCATTATTTTATGCCGCTAATCGCAAAACTATTCGGTTTATCTCAGCCACTTTGACCATTTATTAAAATTCAGACTACAATTCGACAACAATTGATTCAGGCAATGAATCCCAATTTCATTCAGAGCCATGCAAAGTCACTCCCTCTGCAATCAACAAGGACAAACATGACAACGATTAAATTCAGCGCCATTGCTGGTGCCGTTTTACTGGCCAGCGCCTGCAGCCAGATCACATCAAATAACAACACAGACACCCAAACAACGCAGCAGCAAATTCAGCCCCCTGTGGCGCAAAAAGTGCCCCATGTTACCCAAATCCATGGTTATGAACTGGTCGACAACTATCACTGGCTACGCGATGATTCAAGAAGTTCAGAAAAAGTGCTTACTCACCTTGAGCAGGAAAACCGCTACGCAGACGTGAAGCTTGCGCCTATTGAGACATTGCGTGAGACCCTGTTTGAAGAAATTAAAAATAAAATCGCCAAAGACGATCGCAGCGTGCCTTATAAACGTGGCGACTACTATTATTTCAGTGAAGTGAAAGGCGATCAGGAATACCGCAACTTCTATCGCAGTAAAAGCGCAGACGGCAGCAATGCCACTGAGATTTTTAACGCCAACAAGCAAGCCGAAGGCCAGTCTTATTATGCGCTGGGTGCGATTAGCATCAGCCCGGATGGCAAGCTCATGGCATTTGCGGAAGATACCCTCAGCCGTCGCATTTATACCATCAGTATTAAAAACCTTGAAACTGGTGAAATTTATACCGACAAACTCGAGGGTGCTGCGGATAGCATTGAGTGGGGAAGCGACAACCGTAGCCTTTACTACATTAAAAAAGACCCCGTCACTTTGCTGGGATATCAGGTCTATCGTCACGTGCTGGGCCGAGAACAATCACAAGATGAACTGGTCTACGAAGAAAAAGACAACACCTACTATACCTATCTGGAAAAAAGCAAAGAAGGCAGTGAAATTTACATTGTCCACGACAGTACAGAAGCCAAAGGGGTGTCTGTCATTGATGCCAACAACCCTAACGCTCAGCCACAACGCCTCTTGCCACGTACCAAAGGCCATGAATATAGCTTGATCAAACAGGGCGACTTCTACTTTATTTATACCAATGACAATGCCGTTAACTTCAAGCTAATGAAAGCCCACAAAAATGATGTGGCTGACAAGCGTAAATGGAAAACCATCATTGCGCACAACCCCGATGCTAAGCTGGAAGAAGTAGAACTGTTTAATCAGCATCTGGTTTATCAGTCTCGCGTTAAGGGGATAGGTACCCTGAATGTGTTAGATCTTAAAACCAAACAGCACAAAGCGCTCACGTTTAAAGATCCCGCCTACATGGTGTCAATGACAGGCAACCGAACCCTGGATAGTCAGTTTGTCCGGGTCAGCTATCAGAGCCTGACCACGCCGAAAACCATTTATGATATTGACCTGACTACTCTGGAAAAAACCCAGCGCAAGCAAACCAAAGTACTGGGCGACTTCAATGCCAATGATTATGCCTCTGAACGTCTGTTTATCGAGGCCAGAGATGGCACCAAAGTACCGGTGACCCTGGTCTACAAAAAGGCAACGTTTAAAAAAGATGGCACTAACCCACTCTTACAGTATGGTTATGGATCTTACGGCTCGACCCGTGACCCTTACTTCAGAGTCAGCACTTTGAGCTTACTGGATCGTGGCTTTGTTTATGCCATTGCCCATATCCGTGGCTCTCAGGCGCTCGGAAGACCTTGGTATGAAGATGGTAAAAAGCTCAATAAAAAGAACACCTTTAATGACTTCATCGACGTCACCAAGGCACTTACTAAATCAGGGTATGGCGATCCAAAACGCCTTTACGCCCGCGGTGGCAGTGCTGGCGGCCTGTTGATGGGCGCAGTGATCAATCAGGAGCCTGAACTGTATCACGGCGTGCACTCTGCGGTACCCTTTGTCGATGTGATCAACACCATGCTGGATGAGTCATTACCGCTGACAACCAATGAGTACGATGAGTGGGGTAACCCGAATGACAAAGTCTATTTTGACTATATGCGCTCTTATTCACCTTATGATCAGGTGAGCGCACAGAATTACCCGAACATGCTGGTCACCACTGGCTTGCATGATTCGCAAGTACAGTACTTTGAACCTGCCAAATGGGTTGCAAAACTGCGTGAATATAAAACCGACGATAACACGCTGTTGTTAAAAACCGATATGTCTGCCGGTCACGGTGGCGCATCGGGTCGCTTTAAGCGCATTCATGATACCGCGCTGAGCTATGGCTTTATCATTGGCCTGGCTGAGGGCAAACTGTAACTACGTACTCCGTTTTAGCCAAAGCCCTCTCGCAGGGCTTTGGCATATCATCAGGCTCCCGCCGCAATCCTGCGTATTTCTTGCTTTTACTCCAATACACTTATCTTTTTTGCCAAGCTGTGACACATTCCACTTCTGTGGCCGACTAACTAAGTATCACCAATAACAACAAGCAGGGACATAGTGAACACACAACACGCATTCAAACAGATGCTCGCTGACAACGACGGGCGGATCCGATATATCGCTGATCGCTACGGCGGATCGAGTGACCGCGATGATATGTATCAGGAGATCCTGCTGCAATTGTGGCGCAGCTATGAAAGCTATTCGGGGCAGTCCTCAATCGGTACCTGGGTGTATAAAGTCGCGCTGAATACGGCCAACACCTTTGTCAAAACCCGAATTAAACACAATGACATTAAACAATCCGTTTCCAGGCATAACAAACAGCAACCTCACGCTGAACAAACAGGCTGTCAGGCCGACATTCTGAATCAGTTTATGGACAAGCTCAGTGATATCGATGCTGGTGTCCTGATGATGTATCTGGATGGCCTGAAATCGGAAGACATTGCACAGGTATTAGGGATAAGTGACAACGCAGTGCGCTCACGAATAAAGCGCATTAAGCGTGAGTTTGAACAAAACTTTGTAGGAGACGAGTCATGAAGCTGGATGATCTAAAACACAACTTTGCACAGCAAATCGAAACGAACAGCTCAGAAAAAAAACTGGCGTTGCAAATCGATGAGCTTAAAGTCAAAACTAAAAAATATCAGCGAGATATTAAAGTGCGCGATTTTATGGAAATCTCCATTTCATTGTTGCTTATTCCTGTCTGGCTGTATGGCCTCACAATTAGCTTTAACTGGGTCCAGTCTTTAGGCTGTATTCTGGCCACCCTAACGAGCCTGTACATCCCCTATAAATTACTTAGAGCTCGCCGCCTTTCCCCCTGCAAAGATGACAGCATCCGTGCATATTTACGTCAGGAGCAGCAAAGGCTTACTCAGCAAAAGCAACTTTTGGAGAGTATAGTATGGTGGTACATAGCGCCCATTTTTGTCAGTGTCATGTTGATCACGCTGGGCGCCAACATGGATGACAATGGGGTGATTCAACTCGATACCCACATGCAATTGTATTACCTGGTCGTACTGCTTGGTATGGTGGGGATCTACTTTTGGAATAAACGCGCCGCCGAGAAGAGGTTTGGACCTTTGCTGGAGCGCGTCGAACAACAGCTTAATGAACTGAGCGACGAATAGGCACATTACGACCATGCATCATCGAGCCCCGAACTGCTGACGCAACGGGGCTCAGCGCACTAGATTACCTGAGCGGGCTCTGCCTGATATGCCCGATGAAGAAGCGCAGATAAGGACTGAGACTCTTTCAGGCGGTGCCCTGAAATTTCCGCCACTTCGACACCTGGTGTCCAGGAATTCATCACCACAGCCCCGCAAAGCGATGGCAAACTCGCCAATGTCACAGACTCAGTGCGCTGTTTGATATTAAGTAACCTTAGTTGCCGCTGGACCATGCTCATCATAGTGCCTTGTAATTTTGGAGCCTGTGGCCAAATCACCGTTTCACCATCCCAAAAGGCCAGATTCCAGATGGTCCCTTCACTCAGACAACCGGTATCATCTATGAATACCGCATCATCATAGCCCTGCTGTGCAGCCTTGTGGAGGTAGTAAGTTTTACTGATCTCCCCGACATGTTTAATGTGAGGTAACGGCCGGCTGTATTCGGTAGCCAGCAGCTTCAGCGATCCACTCGGTCCATTTGCGGGTGCACTAGTGCGAACCATAATACTCGGCTGGGTGTCCATACTATCCAGGGTGAACTCACCATGGGCAGAATACAGAGTCACCGTCAAAGACAAGTCCGTCCCCGCCGCAGCGATGGCCGTACGAACAGACGTCAGAATTTCTTCATCAGACAGTGCCTGGCCAAACAATTCGACTGAGGCATGACGTAACCTGTCCAGGTGCAGATCCATCCCCTTTACCATGCCATCTCGTACCTGCATGGCGGTAAAATGTGCAAAACCAGAGAAGGCCAGCTGGCTCATCTGTGAACTCTGAAGTAGCGTGCCGTTAACCACAGTTTGCACCGTAAAGGCTTGTTCTTTCATACAATTAACTCCCGGTTTGAAACCTTTTTTGGAAGCCAGTACTATAAACCCTGACAGCACTGTGAGAGTCAATAGCACATCATGAAAATCGGCGAATTATCAAAACAAACCGGGATCAGCATTCGCATGCTGCGGTATTACGAAGAGCAAGGCTTACTTCACCCCAGCCGCTCCCCCTCAGGCTATCGCCACTACACACAGAACGATATCCAGACTCTGACCCGTATTCAGTTACTGAGCGCGGCAGGCATGACACTCAATACCATTTTGCAGTTTTTACCCTGTATTCGCGGCGACAGGCCCATTTTTGAGCCCTGTGACGAGCTCAGAAACCTGTTACACAGCGAAATCAAAGCCGTTGATGAGAAAACGGTACAGCTGGCCAAGAGCAAAGCGATACTCAGTCGGTTTTTAGAGGAAATTGAGCAAGGGTAAGTCAGCGTCGATACCCATTGTTGTTAAATCAAAGTAGTATATTACTCACCTTGCTCAATGGAATTTTTGAATGAAGTGCCCTGACTGTGCCCAAAATGGGATTTCTCCACTGCAGAAATCGCTTCTTATCTTTGATACAAAAGTCCGTTGTAAACTATGTGGTTCGCTACTTTATCTTCACCAAGGCGCTTTATGGACGATAACAGGCGCTATGAGCCTGAGTATAATACTCATGTCAGTCTTCGCTTTTACTAAACGGTCTGTCGACGTGATTTTGTTGGGCCTTGTGATAATTCCACTGTTGGCCGCAGTTGCTGCTTTGTTGTGCCCGCTGAAAGTCAAATCTAGAATAGGCACTAAACGAAGAACCGCGCGTCAAATTGCCTATAAGCAGAACAAAACGAAATAAATTCGTTCACGAACTACCTGCTTAATTTTAAATATCAAATTCCAGCTGTACATTTTGGTTGGTCTGCCTGACGGGTGTGCCATTCTCTGTCTTAGGGTTATATTTCCATTTTTTTAGTGAGCGTATGGCTTCTTGATCAAATAAGCCATTATGGCTCGATTCAATGATGCGAATATTCTCGGGCCTGCCTTGCTCGTTAATATCGAATTGCATCCGAACATAGCCGTTTTTAATCTGAGGATCTGCCTGCTGAGTTGACGTGCAACCACCGATAAAAATAAGGGTAAACAGGGCGGTCAATAAGTATTTCATATGAAAGTGCGCTTATGATTATGTGTGACTATGGCAATGCGACTGGCACACTGCCATGATATTTTCTGTCAGCCCACTATGCTTTTTGCAACTGTGAACACGGCTTCCCATCAAAGTGTAATCGTACCAATTGCGTGATCTTATCCTTCAACCAGCCTGGACCAAAGTCGGAGATATCATTATGGCGCGCTTTGGGAATGGTCACCACGCAGCTGCCAAACTCGACTTGCTCCGCTTCGCTGGGCAGCACGCCCGAGTCTGCCGGAAAGTCGCTGGCACGTATAGACAGCACCTTGATATCCTTAGTTTTTGGTAATGGCACACGGCGATGGTCTAAGGTAATGATCTGTTTAACATAGGGCTTGCCTTCATTTCCCAGCCAGGCAGAAATATCACCCCCATTTGAGTGGCCAACCAAAGTTAAATTATTAAAATCGTATCCGGTTATGCTGTGTTGCAATTCTTCGTGTAAAAACGCCAGTGTTTTTGCACCACGCTGCCAGTTTTCACTGCGCGTTTCAAACAAATTACCAGAGACAGAAAGCGGCGGATCGCCCGGTAATTCGTGTCCGATTGCGACCACCAGATACCCGTGTTTATTCAGCACTTTGGATAAAAAGGTGTAATCAGTATGCGACATACCGTAGCCTGCTCCGAGGAACGCCACCGGGCAAAGGGCTTGTTCACTGCATTGTGCCTGAGATTCGGGATAAGTGATCTCCACCGGAATGGCCCTATCACGGGCTTTATCGTAAACACTGGCAGGTTGAACGTCGGCCGCAGCTGTACTCAACCAGCAGGCAGCTGCCACACCAAATCCTTTTAGAAACTTCATAAAACTCCTGAACTATATTGTTAAAAAAGCCGCATTGCGCGGCTTTTCCATTATTTTTTGTACTTTTCGAACCACGCAAGCGTGTGTTCTATTTTACTGATCATCCGCGAAGGACGCCCGGCGATACCATGGGGTGCACCCGGAATTTTCACCAGCACGGAGTCTATTTTACGGTGTTTTAGTGCCTGATAGAACTGCTCTGTTTCAGCCATTGGCGTACGCAGGTCTTCCTCTCCGGTCATTAACATGGTTGGCGTGGTAACATTGCCTACCAAAGACAGCGGCGAGCGCTCCCAGTAATGATCAACATGCTCCCACGGCATCCCTGGGAACTGAGTGGGGATCTGCACCAGACCACTGTCGGCCGTCAGTACTTTGCTCAACCAGTTGATCACTGGCTTAACAACCACAGCAGCATTAAAGCGATCTGTCAGGCCAATGGCATAGGCAGTCGCGATACCGCCTGCAGAGCCACCCGCGATAAACAGGTTATCCTGATCAATAAAGCCTTTGGCAATCATGGCGTCTACGCCCGAGTTATGATCGGCAAAGTCTTCTTTTGAGCTGTACTTGTATTTCAACAACATCGCAAAACGCTCACCGTACGAGCTACTACCACGATGGTTATCGTAAAACACCACATAACCTTGTGCTGCATAGCGTTGTAACTCAGCCGAGAAGTGTGGACCATAAGCCAGGTGTGGACCACCGTGGATCTCCATCAACAATGGATACTTCTTATTCGGATCAAAATCTGGTGGCGTGATATACCAGCCCTGGATCTGCTCGCCATCAAACGATGATTTGTAAGTGATTTCGTGTACTTTGCCCAGTGTTTTGTGTGCCAGTAAATCCTCGTTCAGGGCAGTCAGCGACTTCACTTTCCCTTTACTGGTTGTGACAGCGACATCAGCCGGACGCGAGCTTGAGCCTTTGGTAAAGGCAATCTCACCATCAAAGTTGGCGCTAAACTGACCGCTCAGGTAAGGACGGCCCAGCGTGGTGCCTGACAGCGTATTGGTCAGATCTTTAATTTTGCCTTTGGTAGTAATGGTGGCCAGCTTGCGCATGCCATGGTCGTCGTAAGCCATTGCCAGCTTAGTGCTGCCTATCCAGCTTGGACTTTGGATTGAACGGTCAAAGTCCTTCGCAATCATGCGAGATTGCTTGCTTTGCCAGTTCATAATATTTAGTTTGTGATTGCGATACGGGTTCAACTCACCCGATGAGCTTAAAAACGCCAGCTGCTTGCCATTTTCTGAAAAGCTCGGAGAGTGCTCGCGACCCGGCGCATTGGTCAATTGCGTGATCTTACCAGCAAAATCTACTTCAAACAGATCACCCTCTAAGCGCTTATATTCCCAGTCCGCAATACGGTTTGCCGAGAACACAATACCTTTGGAATCGCTACGCCAGGCCAGTTTACCACTGTGGTGATAGTTACCTGAAGTTAGCTGACGAGGCGTACCGCCTTCGCTTGGCAACACAAAAATTTGCCGATATCCAGGCTTAACCAGACCGCGTCCATCCGCCTGATAATAGGCTTTATCAATCACAATGGCCGACTCGGACCACTTGGCGCCTTTTGGCTTTGCCGGCATTTTGGCGATGACCGCAGGCTTTTCTTCTACCTTTTGGCTAAATGCCAGCCATTTACCATCAGGCGACCAGGTCAAATCACTGATCCCAGCCTGTAACTGAGTCAACAAAGCGGTGCGATTTTGCGCAATGTAATGCACGTGCACCTGAGTGCTGCCAGATACATCACTCAAAAAGGCGATCTTGCTGCCATCGGGTGACCAGCGCGGCTGATAGTAGCGGTTTTCATCTGAGAACAAAGGAGACTGTACGCCCGTTTTTGCATCGACCAGCCACAAGTTTTGTCTTTTGGCATCTTTCATCACGTCGTTGCTGTTACGTACGTACACCACTTGCTCGCCGTTGGGCGATATTTGCGGATCGCTTGCATATTCAAGCTCAAAAATATCTTCAGCCTGTAGCCCGGCATTTGCCTGCGCCAATACGGGTAGTGTTGCAAACGCCAATAAAGAACATTGCAAAGTACGTTTCAGTCCAAAAGGCATGGGCAGCCTCCTATTGTTATCATTTTAATAAAGGCCACATAGTTATTCAGCTGAATACAGATGTCATCCAATACGCGATAAAACGGAATAAAAACCCGATGTGTTATATAATCACACAGATATTGAATGTCGTTTAAGTCAGCCAAACCAATGTCTGGCTGTTAATCTATTGAGCTTGATACGCTTTGGTTTGTATCCCTTGGTGGACACTATGGATTCACTACGCTGATTTTTCTAACAAATGGGCAACCACCTTGGTAGCCTCTTCAAATTCAAAATCTTCGATCAGATCAATCAGCCGCTTGCTGGTCGCCTCGTCCAACTTATGGCTGGCGGCAAGCTCACGCACCTGTTCAACTGATTGCGTATCACAACTGAGCAACAGTGCTTCCAGCTGAGTAAAATCCTCTTTCGTCACCTTTAAACTAACCACATTTGTTCGCTTAACTAAGGGTGTATCTTCCTGATTTAGTTCACTCAGCTGCTTGTGTAGACCCCTCAGAAATTCAGTCAGATGCTCTACCTGTTCCAACTCAACTAGCTCACCGCTGCCAATCGCTTTTTCAATCTCTGCGGCGCGTTTTGATAAGTCATCCATGCATAAATTGGCACTAGCGCCTTTCAAAGAGTGAGCAATACGCTCAGCATGTTCCAGATCACCTATGACCAGCGCCTGATTCAAATTGATGGTTTCCTCAATTTGGTTTCTGGCAAATTTCTTAATAATGCTCCAAAACGCCTTGTCATTGCCGCCCAGCCGCTTGATTGCACGTTCAACGTCTACACCAGCTATTTCGATTTGCTCATCGTTTTTCGCTTCCTTGCCTTTATCCAGCTGCATTTCAGTTTGCAGCGCAACAGGTTCAGTAGGCTCAGATTGCTTATATAAGTGACAGCGTATTGTTTCTGCCATTTGATTGAAGTTGATTGGTTTACCAATATGGCCATTCATTCCGGCAGATTGACACTTTTTAAGATCTTCCTTCATAACGTTTGCTGTCATTGCGATAATTGGTAATGCATTAAACTGACTGAGCTTTCTGATGTACTTTGTTGCAGAATACCCGTCCATAACAGGCATTTGTATATCCATCAGTACAATGTCAAACGCTTGTGTCTTAATCATTTCGACCGCAACCTGACCATTTTCAGCAATACTCACCTGGAGGTTTAACGAGGACAGCATTTCTTTGGCGATTTCCTGATTTGTGCTGTTGTCTTCAACCAAAAGTACATGCTGCTGCTCAAACAAAAGCGCAGTATTGTCGATCTTTTTATATGACTCATTGCCCCCCTTCTGATCCGACAACTGAAAAGACTCCATGATCGAATTGAGCAGCACAGACGCATTCACGGGCTTCAAAATGACCGAATCAATAAGTTCATTCACCTCTGAGTTCATGCCAATATCCGTTCCATATGCTGTCACAAGCACATATTTAGGTTCTGTTTCCAGCTCTAATGCCCGAATATGTTTTATCGCATCAATACCGCTCATATGCGGCATTTTCCAGTCCATAAAAATAATGTCGTAGCCCCCGGCTTGCGCCAGTTCGACGGCACCTGAACCGCTGGCAGAGCATGTCACCTGAAACTTCATTGCTTTAAGCAAATTAGTTAAAATGGCCCGTGCACTTTCATTATCATCGACAACCAGTGCTTGCTTACCCGCGAGCTGACTGTCAGGACAAATTACATTGGTGAGCTTAGCTGACTGTAAGCCACTCTTTATGGTGAAAAAGAACTCAGAGCCTTTCCCCTGCCCACTGTGAACACCAATAGAGCCCCCCATGAGCTCCACAAGCTTCTTGCAGATACTCAGACCAAGCCCAGTACCACCATACTTACGTGTGATTGAACCATCTGCCTGCGAAAAGGCCTGAAACAACTTATTTTGCTGCTCGCGAGACATGCCAATGCCCGTATCTTTCACCGAGAACTTTAAGGTTACCTGGTCTTCAATTTGCTCGGCGGCGGTCACCGAAATAGTAATTTCACCCTGCTCAGTGAATTTAATGGCGTTACCACACAAATTAATCAGGATCTGCCCCAAGCGCAGGGGATCGCCAACCAGGCTAATTGGCACATCAGGGGCGATATCTAGCAACATCTCCAGGCCTTTCTCCTGCACCCGAATCACATTGATGTTGACCACATTGTCCAGGACCTCTTGCAAAGAAAAGTCGATGTGTTCAATTTCAAGCTTACCTGACTCAATTTTGGAAAAATCTAATATATCGTTAATGATCCCCAGCAAACTTTTCGCGGCTTGATCTATTTTATTGATATAGCCCATCTGTTGAGGGGTAAGATCGGTTCTAAGCGCCAAATGGCTCATTCCGATAATGGCATTCATCGGGGTTCGGATCTCGTGGCTCATATTTGCCAAAAACTCCCCTTTTGCGGTACTCATTTCATCGGCTTTATCCTTAGCCTGCCTTAATTCTTGCTCCATATGTTTGCGCTCTGTCACGTCAAGCAGCAAACCGACCACGCCTGCAAGCCGATTTTCAGCATTGGTAAATAACGCCTCATACACAATGAAATTTCTGGGGTCGCCTTCTGCATTCTCGATTGTTATTTCATAATGGTGGTTTGACTCTCTGTCGATTAAATCCTGATGAGATTGCTCAAAAACCTGAGCAATCTCGTAATCGAAAATATCCTCAGCCGTGGCGTCCAACACATCGGCATCGAATGTCCCAAAGTATTGATTAAAAACGCTATTTACGCCTAAATATTGGCCTTCGCTATTTTTGTAGTACATGGGGCTGGGGATGGCGTCGAGAATTTTCTTATTCAACTCAAGCTGCTCGACAATGCGCTTTTCTGCTTTAGACTGTAGGTCAATATTCTGGGTCAATTGCAAACTCACCGCCAGATCATTAATAACCGATTTAACCCACTTGTAGTCCTGCTCCGTCAGTTCAACCAGGCTGCCTAATTCCAATAACCCGATACTGTCGTTACTCACCACCAGCGGGAAGTAATATAGCTCACTAATAGAGAGCTTTTGTCCGTTCAACTCGATAGCATATTGCTCTTTTTCAAACTTCATAGAGTAGGGCTTTTGAGTGCTAAGAACATGAAAGTGAATGGAGTCATAATTGCTGTATGTTGTGGCGCAGCTACTGCTATAACCTGTTCCGGCAACTCGGTTAAGTGCTTTCTGATCTTCAAATACATATAAGCCAAGTAAGGGAACGGATAACCGCTGCTCCAGAAACTGTAACAGCTCTTCACCAAGATCATGCGGACTTTTCTTGCCCCGCAATGCAAGGCCAAAATCCTTCATAATGGTGTTAAACTCAAGTTGCTCAGATAAGTCATTAAGCAGCTTGTTCATAGACATAGAGAGGTCTGACAGCTCCCCTTTTACAGATTCATCAAGCGTAAAATTATAGTTACCTTGCTCCACATTGCTGACCACCTGCTTTTGGATAGAGGCAACGGGGTTAATATACAGTTTCCACAGCAGATAAAATGACAATGCAATATTGATAAGTAAAATCAGATTAAATATGTTTCTGAACATATAAGCAGCGCTGAGACTGTCTTGATGGCTTTGCAATTCATTATTCAGGCGTGTTGCAATGGCTCTGTGCGCCTCGCCAATTGCGGTCATAATTTTTGATTTTTCGGCTAAAAACGTATCGCTGAATAAAATCTTCTGCGCACTTGTTAAATCGGGTTCCCCGCCTTCCACCCAATTCCCATACTCATCCCGATAGATCCCCTGAATGGCGTTAAAAGCCTGCCTTTCTAACCCCACTAATCCATTCGACGTGGACAGGGCATTTTGCATTTGCAACAGTTCAAAATCTTGTGCACCAAGTTGTTGGAAGCGCTCGATAATATTATGCCCGTCTTCTATCCGCTGTAACTTTGGCATGCTGGCATGAGGTGACGCGAGATTATCCCAATAATCGAAAGTATTGGCGCTTTGGGCTTGCACTTTGCCATCCCGTACAAGCAAAACAAACTGAAACAACTGCTGCCATTTTTCATCGCCGGTTACCGCATAGGCCCGGGCAAAATTAGTTAAGTTATCCGAGCTGAGTTTCAATTCATGGGCAAGTTCCGTAAGCTGAAATAACTGAGCTTGCTTCTGTGATAAGGCATTGACCTCTACCCTGACAAAATGCGACATCAAGCCGATCCCACAACTCACAACCAGCATCATTAAAAAAGTGATAAAGAAGCTAGCTCTTAAGCTTTTCATTTTACTCTATCCCTATTTGGCGTTTCACTAATAATAGACCTATATTTCTGAGTACGTCGTGCAATCGTGCAACATAGTGGTAACAGAGGCTATGGAAGAACTGAAGACCGTGCTGGTAGTAGATGATGTGAAAGAGAACCTGGCTTTCATGGCGGAAATTATCAAAGACAAATATCGTGTATTGGCAGTAAAAAGTGGCGAAGCCGCGATTAACCTTGTTGAGAACAATCAGATAGATATTATTTTGCTGGACGTTGTGATGCCACAAATGAATGGCTACGATGTCATTAAGTATCTGAAGTCACATGAGTCTCACTGTGAAATTCCGGTCATCTTCCTGACCGCAAAAACCAGTGTCTCGGATGAAGAAAAAGGTTTTATGCTGGGCGCATGTGATTATATCAACAAACCAATTAGCCCCCCCATCCTGTTGGCTCGCCTAAATACGCATCTGCTAAACAAAGAATCTAAAGATATTCTTAAAAACAAAAACAATTACTTAGAAGAAGAAGTCCAGAAACGGACCGAGCAAATGTCGCAGCTGCAGGACGTTACTATTCAGGCAATGGCAAGCCTTGCAGAAACCCGGGATCAGGAAACCGGTAATCATATTCGCCGTACACAACTTTATGTCAAGTTGCTCGCCACCATACTCAGTGGCAAAGAAAAGTATAAGCAGATACTGACCCCCGAAGTCATCAATATTTATTACAAATCTGCGCCACTGCATGATATTGGCAAAGTTGGCATACCGGACAATGTACTACTCAAACCAGCCCGGCTTACAGCTGAAGAGTTTGAGATTATGAAAAGCCATACCGTATTTGGCCGCAATGCTATCGAAACAGCCGAGTCAGCGCTGGGCCAGACCGACAGCTTTTTACAAACAGCAAAAGAGATTTCTCATTATCACCATGAAAAATGGGATGGCTCAGGTTACCCCGAAGGCCTCAAAGGAGAAGATATCCCACTCAGTGCCAGGCTGATGGCCATTGCCGATGTTTACGATGCACTCATCAGTCGACGAGTTTATAAAGATGCCATGGAACACAGCGACGCAATTGCGATTATGAAAGAAGGCCGAGGTAGTCATTTTGACCCCGAACTATTAGATGAATTTCTGGCACAAGAAAGCGCATTTTTTAAGATTTCTCAACAATACCGGGACTAAGATCGAACGGGGGACTTATGCCTTACTCAATTTTATTAGTGGACGATGATGAGGTAAACCATGACATCGCAATGACCATGCTGGGCGAAACACATAGCTACTTTTCGGCATTTAATGGGAAAGACGCACTGACACTGTTCAGTGAACGAAAGTACGATGCTGTTTTACTGGATGTCGTCATGCCGGGAATGAACGGCTACGAGGTTTGTCAGGCAATTCGCAATGCCTCAAGTCATAACGATACCCCGGTTTTATTTGTGTCATCCAAAGACTGTATTGACGACAAACTGGAAGGCTTTAAGGCGGGTGGTGATGATTACATCACCAAGCCATTTGATGCAGACGAGCTGGCTTTCAGAATCGAACGCCTGGTGAAGTACAGCAATGAAATAGATACTTTGAAAGTAAACTGCGAAGCCGCTGAAGAAGTCACGATGACCGCCATAACCAGTTGCAGCGAGCTGGGGCTGTGCCTTGAGTTTATTGAAAACACATATCGGTGTAATACACTCTCAGAGCTCTCCACAGCCATCCTGGCGCTCTGTCAAAACCTTAACCTGAAAGCGTCCTTACAGCTCGGGTTACTGGGAGAGTTTCGGGATTTTAGCAACTTTGGCGTAATTAACCCGCTTGAGCGCGAATTATTAAAAAAAGGCCGCGAGAGCAAAACCGTTATCAATATTGAAAAGCGGAGCTTCTTTAACAGCGCATATTGCTCCTTGCTGGTTAAAAATATGCCCACAGACGACGAAGAGAAATATGGGCGCTTCAATGACATCCTGGCTCTGGTCGTCAGAGGGGCGAATGCCAGACTAAAAAGCCTGGAGAGCAATGTTCAGGCTATTCAGGCAAAAAACCAGGGCCTTAAGGAACTAAGCCAGATTGCCAGCAAAGATTTAGAAAGTATCGAGCACATTTTTAAGCACTATAATGAATCGTGTCAGGAGCTGATTGAACGACTTATCTTTGATATCGAGGAGTCAATGCTAACATTTGGGTTCAGCGATGCGCAGGAGCGGACAATTCGCGAGACCCTCGACGGAGCAAAGGACGATTTGCAACAGATACAAGCACACTCAGAAGACATGTCGACAACCTTTAATGACTTTTTTATCAAGCTGGATAAGCTAATCGATTAATGCTGAGGGTAATATCAGGGTTAAATGCATCATGGCACTCAGTGTTTTTACATCGAAAGCGAGTGCCATGCTAAGCAAAGAAACCGCATACACCGGGGGCTCAAATCAGGAAAGCGACTTGCTCATTACAACCACATCCACGCCGCGATAATTTACTCGTTCCTGTGCTTTCCAACCTAAACGCTGGTAAAGCCCGCCGTCTTGTTGTTCGGTTTGTAAGTGTAGTTCCCGGACACCAAAAGACTGAGCCAACTGCTCGATTCTTTTTACCAACGCAGAAGCGACCTGCTCCCCTCTTGCGTGAGGTGCGACATACACACCTCCCAGCCAGTGCGTTTTATCCGGGTAAATGGTCATTTCGTGAAAGCGCAGGTGAGCAACGCCGACAGGTTTGTTTGCCTGCATTGCCAGCAACGCCAGTGGGATAGCATCTTTTTGCAGATACCCTGCGAGCTTATCTTCAAACGAGTTTACTGTGGCGCCAGGAGCCAGCGCCCCCCACTCGTTGAAATACCAGTGAGCAACCAGCGCCGTAAACTCCGGTCTTTCAGCGAGAAAGCAAAATTCCAATGTAATCATGCCTGGTCTGTTTGTTGAATAGGTCCACTGTCGCAATATTGATACAGACTTGCAAGAAAGTAATAACTCCGTGCTTTTTGTCTGTTTGTACAAAACATTCAAGGCCTTTCAACTTCGAAAATTTGCATCCGGAATGCCGACTAAATCAATTACCTGATGAATATTTTAATATAACATCAAATGGCCATTGTAATTAAAAGTGCACTTTTCTCATGGCTGGCAAGATGTGCCAGCCCCACATTTTTTAGGACAGACTATAAAAGGAAAGTAAGTATGATCTCTAAGTTATTACCAAGCTGTGCTTCAGCGTTATGTGTGAGCGCCACGCTGGCACTCGGACTTCTCCCCACTTTCTCTGCCACCGCAGCGACACAAAATGGATATTGTGAAATATCCAGAACCCAACCGGGCGCGCCGCCTATGAGTTGGGACAACAATGACTACGTGACAACCGCCAAATACTCCGTCTTTGGCGCCGAGAGCTGTGAAGTCCCAAACAATGCGACTATCACCAATATTCGCGCGAGTTTTACTGCCTATGCGGATAGACAAGTACTGACCCGGGGCCTGCTGCTGGGCGATTATATTCTCACAGTTAGCGCATCTTCTCCCTATTTACCTAATCCGCTAACGGGTCAGGTGAAGGCCATTATGTCGGCATACGGTGCAAACTCGTTAGGGTCTTCAACAGTAAACCTACCCTTTAATGGTACTCGCTTAGATAATCTGTCATTCACTCTGAAGGCACAGCTGAGCAACAGCGTGAGTTTGCGGTGTGCTAATAGAAACCCCGCTGAATGCGAAGACTATATGTATTTCGAATACACCATCGGCGTTGATTATGAATATGAAGTGCCTGGTGTGCCTGATGCACCAGGCTGGATCAATGCCTCAGCTTCAGGTAACAGCGTGAATGTAAACTGGGAACCTGTCAGCGGTGCAACCTATAAAGTTGCCATTCAATATAACAACAATAGCTGGACCGACTATCAATATATTCCAAGTCCGGCTTCGGCGTCCTACATGAGTTGGCACAACTTAAATGATGGTAATCGTCGTTATCGCGTCGTTGCTTGTAATAGCTATGGCTGCTCTCAACCTTCGCCGATCTCAAACACAGTTACAGTGAGCTCAGGCTTGGGTACACCCAACGCGCCATACGCCAGATTAAATGGCAATACCATCATTGTGGATTGGAACGATGTGCCTGGCGCATATCAGTATGTACTTTCAATCAAGTACAACAACAATAACTGGACTGACTACCGGTTCTACAGCGCACCAAACACGTCCAGTATCTCTTGGTCAAACTTAGGGTCAGGCAACAGGCAATATCGCGTCAAAGCATGTACACAAAGTGGCATTTGCTACAACGCATCACCTGCATCTAACGTTGTAAGTAACTAACGCTTTAATCCGCGTCGGCTACCAACCTCAATGCTTTGAATGAAGGTTGGTAGTCGCCATTGAGTAATGAATTAGCCTGCAATTAAGGAGCGTTGAAATTTGTTAAGCTATATAAGTCGGCTTTTCTTCAGAATGAGTGACATAATTTTCGTTTATTCTATAGGTCGCCTTTCTAATCTGGTTGTGCTTGAGTAAGGGGTTTAGCAGTGGTAATTTATTTGCTTCGTTATCGCAATGAATGATGCGTATATAGGGCTGTTGAAAGCGTTAACAGGCCTGAAGTAATGCCAGTACGCCCGTCATTTTTACAGGGAATAAGCGTTAAATGTTATGGCCACAAATTACAAATTTAAAAAAGTGAAAGCTGGCAGGGATCACATTGCCGACAACTTCCACAATGCACTGAGCCTTTCTGATATGGCACAGCACGCGCATATCTCTCCCTACCATTTTTTACGGGTTTTCAAGGACACTTATGGCGAAACGCCCAATGAATTTTTGATCCGGCTCAGAGTAGCACACGCAAAGAAACTGCTGATTACCGAAAACCACAGTGTCTCAGAGATTTGTGAGCATGTGGGTTATTCAAGTCTTGGCAGCTTTTCCTCTTTATTTTTAAAGCAAACAGGCATGGCACCGACTTTATATCGACGCAAACTTTGGGCCTTGTCAGCTGAGCCATTTTGCTTTCCCGCTCAGGCCATACCGGCCTGTTATGCTCGTCACTTTTTAGGCAAATAGCGCAATATTGGAGAAACCTTTGCTGGATTTTATCTATACAATAAAGGTGAACTCACAACAAGGAATATGAAGATGATCACATCCATAGCGCATGCCACAATATATGTACTAAATCAGGACGAGGCGCTTGATTTTTATAAAAATAAGCTTGGTTTCGAAATCGGTGATGATATGAAAGTAGAAGGTGGTTTCCGGTGGTTAACTGTCTATCCGAAATCGAATTCACAGCTCCAGCTGGTATTAGCAGAGCCAAAAGAAGGGCCCATGTTTAACAAAGAGGCTGCCGAAAAAATACGTAGTTTAATTGCAGAAGGCGCATTCGGCGCAGGCGTCTTCGAAACGGAAAATTGTCAGCAAACGTACGAAGAGCTTGTCGCCAAAGGCGTGGAATTCATTCAGCCGCCAACAGAGCAATTATATGGCGTAGAAGCCATGGGTCTGGACAACTCCGGAAACTGGTTTAGTTTGGTACAAAGATAAAACCAGATCACTAAATAAAGTCAGCAAGTCGCGCCATGCGGCTCTGCTGCTTTGCCTTGCATATATTAAGCACCTAAGAAGTGCTCACTATTTTGTGTCTATCACTCTCCGGGCTCTGGCTGCCTACATGATTTTCGTGGTAATAGCCGCTCCACCTGCGGTCTTTGATACACACTAATACACCTAATGTAACAACAGCACATTCAAATCCGCCGGTTTTCCATCGCTGACAGATAAAACCTTATGCGCAACCAAATCGTGCCCAGTCCTGCGAAAACTTGTCGCTGCGCGTTCAGGCAGCAAATCTACTTGTTAGGCTAATATTACTATTTCGTTACATTGCTAACCAAGATTTAATAGTCCCTCGATCTCGCGAGTATCAAATGCACCCATTTTATATGGGTACTTATCCTAAACAATGAACGAAAACAGCCATGCTGCTTGGTATGGCTGGGGGATTAGTATGACTACTTTACACGCAAGATATAAAGCCTGGCTGATCAAATTCAGTGGCTTAGCGCTACTACTTGTTAGCCTGGGCATAAAAGCAAATAGTGACTGGATCATTGGCTCGGGGATCTATGATATTACCGGCCCGGCCGCCGATCGGGGCATGGTAGGATATGGCGATGTTGGGCAGACCACCAAAGGGATACACACACGCCTTTGGTCCCGTGCATTTGTGATTGGTAAACCAAACTCAAACCAACTTGTCACCTTCGTCAGTGCAGATCTGCAAAGCATTACCCAGGGTGTGCACCAGGGCGTGCTCAAAAAAATTGCCGGTGACCCGCTGATAGCACCTTTTTTTAACCAAAACAATGTGATGCTCAGCGCAACTCATGTTCATGTTGGCCCGGGTGGTTATGATCACAACATCATGCTTAATATGAGTGCGCTGGGTTATGACGAAGATAATTATAACACCATAGTCAACGGCATATATCTGTCCATCCGTAACGCCTATCTAAACAGAGGCTTGGGCAGTATTCACATTAATCAGGGAGAATTATCTGGCGCGGCCGTTAACCGCAATTTGACTGCATATAACCAAAACCCGGATGCCGATGACTATGACACTCAGATAAATGAAACCATGACCTTGCTAAAACTGGTGAAAAGCAATGGCCAGGAAATTGGTATGATCAACTGGTTTGGTGTACATAATGTATCGAGCAATCAGAATCAGCGACTTATTACCGGAGACAACAAAGGGGTTGCTGCCCAGCTGTTTGAAAAGCACAAAGGGGCGAACTGGCCACTGTCGGGTCAGTTTGTCGCTGCCTTCGCAAACAGCGAAGAAGGGGATGTTTCGCCCAATGTATGTGGACCGGAAGATGGCTGTGCAGGCAAAGGTAACAATGAGGCAAACGTCGCGCTATCAGCAAACAAGCAATACAACAAAGCGCTGAGCCTTTATAACAATGCAACAGACGCACTCAGTGGCGCATTGGATGTACGTTTTCAGTACGTAAAACTGCCAGGGTTAAACGTTTTGGGTCAGTACACTGGAAATGGCAATCAACGACTATGTGAGGGTGCCATTGGATTTTCAATGACAGCCGGAGCAACCTATGACGGCCCGTCTGGCCAGTCGGGTGTATTTGAAGGCATGACACAAGACAATGAAGGAGCGAGCTGGGATCGTGGTACAGTAATAGGTGCTGTGGGCGGTGCGTTTAAGTTCATTAATGATTTTGCTGGCCTGCTCGGATTTGATAAAAACGTGCTGGGCAGCAAAGCCCATGAGGCATGTCAGTATCCTAAACCCACCTTTTTGCCCACACAACTGGGCTCCGGCGCACACCTGTATACAGATACCCTACCCTTCCAGCTCTTTCAGATTGGTAATATGGCACTCGTGGGGATTCCGGGCGAAATGACCACCATGGCAGCACGCCGCCTGCGCAGTGATTTACAGGCAGCACTTGCCCCTCGTGGCATCACCACTGTAGTTTTTGCCGGGCTGGCGAATGCTTATGGCGGGTATATCACAACCAAAGAGGAATATCAGATCCAGTATTACGAAGGTGCACATACCCTGTTTGGTCAGTATAGCCTGGCGGCCTATCGGCAAATCTTTAGCGGCCTTGCCAATGCTCTGGTACATGACGATAACCTCAACACCGGCCCAAGCCCGCTGGACTGGTCAAATAAACAAAAAGTTTATGCCATTGGTGTAGTTTATGATGATAAGCGGTTGTGGGAGTCCTTTGGGCAAACCTGGAGCGATGCCAACAGCAGTTACGTGCGTGGTAATACGGTTAAGGTGAAGTTTCGCTCTGGCCATCCTCAGAATAACTTTAAAACGATGTCGAGTTTTATGGAGGTGCAGCGATATGAAAACGGTGGCTGGTCAACTGTCTTAACTGATAATGACCTGAGCACTAAGTTCACCTGGATCCGCGATACCGCTGCTGACTGTATGGCCTGCTCATTTGCTCAGCTGGAATGGACTATCAATCCGGATATGCCCAGAGGTACCTACCGTATCAAGCACACAGGTCACTGGAAAAGCGGTTGGGGCGGCAAGATACGCAGTTACTCAGGCCAGAGCCGCTCATTTACAGTGAACTAATTTTGTTTATTGCCCGGCCATGTTTTACATGGCCCTTTGCAAACCGGCGCTTTTGTCAAATTCAATAACCTTCATCAAAACACCCACCTGATCTGACTTTCCTAGCATCCTCGCTCCATACGCGAGTATACCCAACCTGAACTCACCCAGTTTTACATCGTTAATTCATGACAACATCGGATATACAAAATTTCTTATTCCCTCTATCATCAATTAAAAAACTTGAATATTTACTCTATTTGGAAAAACCTGACGCAAAACAGTCACACCTCAATGCTTAATCCAAATGACTAAAAACCACTATGACAACACAAAAAACCAACACAGAAAAAAGCACAGAAGCTTTCATCAGCACACTTTACCGTGAAGCCGCACGCATACCACCCAATGAATACCGCGTATGGGCTTTAGAGCAACTATCCCGGGTCATCGACTTTGACGCCACGTTCTGGGGCAGCGGCAACAGCGCGGATATTCACTTTCATTATGTTTGTCATCTTGGTTTAGACGAGCAATATGCCCACCATTTGCAACAAACATTAGCCATTAATCCGATAAAAGAGGCGGTAATTAATAACCTCGGCAAACCGGTCAATATGCAGGATGTCATCGCAGATGATGCCTTTTACCAGTCAGAGTTATATCAAAAACTGTTTAAGCCCTATGGCATTGAACGCATTTTGGCTGCGGGTCATTTTGACCAGGACAATGGCCTGTATTCACTGATCAGTTTATATCGCTTCGACCGCCAACATGTTTTTACCGAGCAAGAGCGCCAGTTGCAGGAGCGACTGGTATTTCACCTGGTCAACGCCGTCTCTCACGCCTTTTTCCTGCACTTGCGAGTTGGCAGTGCGCTGCAACAAACCCAGGATCAAGCTACATCTGCTATTTGCGACAGTAACGGGTGTTTCCACCAGGTGCAACCGCGCTTTGTCGCGTTATTGAATGAGTATTTTCCCAATCGCACCGGGGTGACTCTGCCCTTTGCGATAGGTACAGACCAAACCACCATGGAGATTAATAATCTGGCAGTTTCGTTTCGCGCGCTTGGTGAGCTGTTTATGGTCACGCTCAGACTGCCCGGTCCGCTCGACACCCTGAGCCAGCGCGAAAGCCAAATTGTTGAATGGGTATGTAAGGGCCTGACTTTTAAAGAAGTTGCCAAGCAGCTAAATGTGGCTCCTTCAACCGTGTCCAATCACCTGTACCGTATTTACGACAAGATAGGGATAAACAGCCGCAGTGAACTGGCACAACTGGTAGATAGCCAGCGCTCAGGGTGAGTGAGATAGAGTCCGAGGCTGAGCGGGTGTTGACGCTAGTCGATAGATATAAGGGCACCGTACACTTATCGCACTTTATTAAATCTTCCCGGTTAGGGAGCCGAGTGGTGTTAAGCAGCTCCCGGGTCGCAAGCGACCGGGATGACAAAGGGGTGTTTTAATTAAAGCACTGGCTTTGCAAGCTCAAACCCACATTTGTACTGCGCATCTCTTTCTAAACTGCCACACTGTAATAGCTGAGCGGTTACCTTTGCAAAATCTCTAATGACAGGCTGACCGGTAGCGCTGCGATGACAACTCTCTGCGCGGTAAGCTGAATATGCCACTTTAGGCAGCGCTTCATGAGAATAAATGTCCGCAATCACCTCGAACATTTGCTCACCCAATAGCCGCTGTGCAGACATACTCTTTGGATAACCTGCTAACACTTCTTTTGATGGTAAGGGAGCCAGCATTTGTTGTTTGGTTTTCCCCTGGCTTTTGTGTGAAAATGCAGAGTCTGTTATTTGGATCAACTGCATACATACTAGCGATGACTGCCTGTTTTCAGTTTGTGCAGCACCTTGCATTGAAATCACAAGTAAGATAATTACCAAAATATATTTCATATTATTCCTTTTATTACTATCTGCTAACGAGTGCAAACCAATTCTTTTTGCAATTGAGCCTTAAGTTCATATGCATGAGTTTAAAGCAACGCCGCTTGCTCCACCACAATAGCGTGGCGCTGGGCCAGGCGCAGGTGATCTTTGTCGTAGCCGCCACCAATCACCGTGGCCACCGGAATACCAGCTTGCTGGCAGGTCTTGAGCACCAGAGCATCGCGCTGCTCCAAACCCCGCCAACTGATATCCAGCTTACCCAGACCGTCGTGCTCCCAGATATCCACCCCAGCGTCATACAATACCAAATCTGGATTAACGTCTTCGAGCAAGCCTGTCAGGGTGTCTTCTACGATATGCAAGTAGTCCGCGTCTTTCAAATTGTTCGCCAGACCAATATCCAGATCACTGTTGTGTTTTCGAAACGGAAAGTTTTTTTCGCAGTGAATAGAGCAGGTAAACACATAAGGGTTATGTTTAAGCATGGCTGCGGTGCCATCGCCCTGATGGACATCCAGATCAAAGATCAGCACATTGTTTACTTTACCTTGCTCTATCAGGGTTGTAGAAGTAAAGACTAAATCATTGACCATACAATAACCTGAGCCAAAATCGTAGTGAGCATGGTGTGTGCCACCAGCCAGGTGACAGGCTACACCGTTTTGCAGCGCCAGCTCTGCAGTTTTGAGTGTGCCAAGCGGAGCGGTAAAGGTCCGTGCCATGAGCTGCTCTGACCAAGGCAGGCCGATACGACGCATCGATTTAGCATCAAGTTGATTACGCCACAGATCCCATAAGTAAGTATCACAGTGCACCGCTTCCAGTGGCTCCGGTGACCCCAGCTCAGGCTGATATACATTGTCGCCAATCAACCCCATTGCCCTCACCTGCTGATAGAGATTAGCGAACTTACTCATCACAAAGCGGTGATTAGGATCGAAACTGAATGAATAGTTGGGGTGATACACCAGCGGCAGGCTGGTATTGAGTGATTGGCGGTTTATATACATATCCAAAACAACATATAACGAGGATGGCGAGAGTGTAGCGCATCTTTCCACCTTGTGGTTAGTATGGCAACATATCATCACCTAAACTTTGCGTATTTTGCCTTATGGAACTGAACTTTGCCGATTTTTCACCAACCCAGATATATCACCTTATGACTCAAACCGTGATCCCAAGGCCCATCGCCTGGGTTCTAACAGAGTCCGACGACCAAAACTACAATCTGGCCCCCTTCTCTTACTTTACAGCGGTATCCAGTGCGCCCCCTTTACTGATGTTCTCAGCTGGTAAAAAACCGACAGGGGAAATTAAAGACACAGTAAAAAACGTCAAATCAACACGTAGATGTGTGATACACATTGCCTCAGAGCATGACGCTGAGCTGGTAACTCAAACGGCAGCAACGCTGCCGCATGGCGAATCAGAGGTGACAGCCAACGATATAAAGCTCGCTGAATTCACAGGCTTTGAGATGCCACGTATCGCACATTGTGATATCGCCTATGGCTGTGAGTTGTATGAAATTCAGGAAATCGGTGATACTCCGCAAAATCTGGTGTTTGTGAAAATCATCAGTTTGTACCTGAGCGACAAAGTGACTGAGCTGGACCACAAACAACGCATTAAAGTATTGGCCGATAAAGCCGCCCCACTGGCACGTCTGGGTGGTGGGGAGTACTCAGGGATCACAGCCCCATTTGCGAAAGTCAGACCGGCTTAAAGCTCGGTAATGAAACCAGGGCTCATTTTCTTTCGATGTACGCTTGAGCCCTCACATCTCAAGCTCTTTTGGTGAAGTGCTCACTCACAATAACCCTCTGTATTTCAGAATGGTATTTGCCATTGCTCAGAGCAATAAGTTCAAACCGAGTTCACACACCATGATTCCCCTTTCACACGGTTTCGGTATACTGGCCGCCAAAAACTCACAAGAAGAACAAGAAAATGATTGGAATAGGTGAAATAGCTGCCATCAGCGCCGCATTTGTTTGGGCGTTTTCAACACTGATATATAAGCGCTTTAGTCACCATCTTAGTCCATTTGAACTCAATGTCAGCAAAGGCGTGATCGCTGCTGCCCTAATGGTATTATGCATGCTTATTGTGCAAGATACTGCATATCCTGTATTACCATCCAGCTGGGCTTGGCTGATTGCCAGTGGCGTTTTAGGTATTGCCATTGGAGACAGCGTCTATTTCGCTGCGCTCAGAAATATTGGCCCTGCACGCACTTTGGTCGTAGAAAGCCTTGCACCAGCTATTGCTGGCATCCTAAATATCCTGATCCTGGGTGTCTATCTTAGTCCGCTTGCCTGGCTTGGTATTCTGATAACAACCTGTGGTGTCATTGTTGCGATTAGACCTACCAAAGCTCAACCTATCTCAGATAAAAAACACTATCTGCTTGGCATCGCGTTTGCGCTCACTGCCGCAACCTGCCAGGCCGCCGGCATGGTGCTCTCTAAAGGCGCGTTAAATAGTGAAACCATCAGTAGCTTATGGGCTGCATTAATCCGTCTTTCATCTGGCACCTTGTTTGTTGCTTGTCTGGTCGCCTGTTTAAAGTCACAAAGCCTAAACCAGGCACTGACATTGAGGCAATTGTCGGGTAAACGCTGGTTATTTGTTGCTGTCTTTTTTGGCACTTTCATTGGTTTGTGGTTACAACTCCTATCTGTCAACCACACAGACCCGGCAATTGCACAAACCATTTTTGCCACAGCGCCACTCATGGTGATGACTCTGGGCTTGATCCGAAAAGAAACCATCACCAGAGCGATGTTATGCGGCGGTGTCATTGCACTGTTTGGCGTATTTTTGTTATTACAGGGGGCCTGACTCGCTCACGACCGCTGAATAATATGACCTGAACATCCCTATCTATGACTGAATATTTTGATTATACAAAGCCCGGACAAGTTTATCGCCGGGCGATTCTCTGGCGCTTTCTGAGCTTTGTCTAAATTATGGGAATACAGTAAACCCCGCATCGAGCACATACGTACAAAGCCCTAACTGTATAAAGAATGGAAGTTACACATGGCTAAAAATGTATTGGGTGGAGAGTTGCAGTCTTGCTGCACAGACCCATTGACCGGTTTTTTAAGGGATGGATTTTGCAATACCAACCATATGGATATTGGTACTCACGTAATTTGTGCAACAGTCACAGAGGCTTTTTTGACTTTTACCCAATCCAGAGGCAACGATTTAACCACGCCACATCCGGAATATCATTTTCCAGGCTTAAAACCCGGAGATGGTTGGTGTTTATGCGCGCTGAGATGGAAAGAAGCCTATGAAGCCGGGGTGGCACCACCTGTCAACCTTGAAGCAACGCACGAAAATGCGTTGTAACTCATCTCTTTAGAGGTTCTCAAAGCACATCAACAATAAAACAACTGGCTAAAGAAACCCTCTCTAGTCAGAGTATTATACTCTGTACTAGAGAGCTACAGCTGCCAGCCCCTGACTTTATAATTCCCTTACTTTTAACTTAGAAAAAGCGTTAACACGCAATAAAACCAAGCTCACTAAACAATTATTCTCAACCACAAAATGTTACAACATAACATATCAACAAAAACAATAAGGAACCCTCATGCCAATGCGATTTCACTCTCAAGTATTGTCCATTGCACTTGCAGGTACGCTGACCATCAGTAGTCAAGCAACCGCGCAAATAAAACTGACCCCCACTGAATTACAAGGCCTTGCTTACCAAAAAGCGCTCATTAATGGCCAACTAGACGCCAGTATTCCCACCCCAGAGAGTATTCTGGGCTTTCCTGTTGGTCAAAAAGCGGCAACACCAGCACAAATTACCGACGCACTAAAACAGTGGCAACAGGTCAGTGATAAAATGCAAGTTGTAGAATATGCACGCTCTCACGCAGGCAGGCCCTTACACTATGTGGTTATTTCATCTCCAGAAAACCTAAAAAACACCGCTCGGATCAAGTCGGATATCGGTAAGTTAGCAAACCCAAAAAACCTCTCAAAGAGTGAAGAAAAGCGCATTATAAACAGACTGCCAGCCGTCGCCTGGCTTGCCTATACTATTCATGGCAATGAGGGGTCAGGCAGTGATGCAGGACTTGCGGCGATCTACCAATTAATAGCATCACAAGAAAAAGACATTCAAGATATGCTTGAAAAAAGCGTCATCATTGTCGACCCTCTTATGAACCCTGACGGTCGTGCGCGCTTTACGCAGGAGCTTCAGCAACGTCGGGGGGTTGCCCCCAACGTGGACACCCAATCGACATTGCATACCGACGCATGGAGAGCTGGCCGTAGTAACCATTACTTGTTTGACTTAAACCGTGACTTTATCTTGGGCGTTCACCCTGAAACGCGCGGTATTGTTAAATCAATCAATGAATGGAATCCGCAATTAATGATTGATGCGCACGAAATGGGCCCAATGGACTCTTATTTATTTGGTTTGGCGCGAGAGCCTGTAAACAAAAACTTGTCTGTATCAGGCAGGAAATGGGGTGGGATTTTTGCGCAAGATCAGGCTCAAGCTTTTGATGATCAAAACTGGCCATACTACACAGGTGAATGGTTAGAAAACCTTTACCCGGGTTATTCAAGTTATGCCGCATTCCGAGGCACTATTCACATTCTGTACGAACAAGCGCGCATCAAAGAAGATGGTGTCATGCAACCAAATGGCCGTATTGTAAGTTATGCTGAAGGAGTTAATAAACAGCTTGTCAGTAGCCTGGTTAACGTAAAAACACTCATTAAGCACTCTAAAGACATCTATCGCGACTTTGTGAGCGACAAACGTAAGCTCATTTCAAAAAACAGCCCATATGCTGATAGAACATTTGCCATTTTACCGTCTGAGAACCACCAGCGTATGGCCAAGTTTGTTGATTTAATGCAGTTGCAAGGCTTTGAGATGCATCATACCACGCAGCCTATTGCTGTTAAAAATGCCACTAATCAGCTTGGTAATTCCGTCTCACAAATGCTCCCCACAGGCACATTGATCATTCGCAATCGCCAGGCTCAGGGGCGGCTTGTCTCCACTATGCTGGAATTTGATACCAAGATAGACGACAGTGTGCTAATTGAGGAGCGTCAACGCGTACTGCGTGATGGTTCCAGCTTAATGTATGACGCCACTGCATGGAACATCACCATGATGCACGGTGTTGAAGCCCTGGCCATTCCAAGCGATATCAATGATAACATTCGCCCTTACTCTGCCCCTGAAAAACGTCCGGCAATGATTAAAAAAGCGAATTCCATTGGCTATGTGGTCAATGGCACTAATGATGCTTCGGTAGGCTTTGCAGCTCGCTTAATGGAACGAGGGATTACAACACGTATCCTTGACAAAGAAACGGCCCTGGATGGGGTAAATATGAGCCGGGGCACCATTGTTGTCTCACGCTACGACAATGAGTTCTTTGCCGGTGACTTAGATGCGGTAATCGAGAAAACAGCACAGGAAATGGCTGTCACTGCGCATGCGGTAGCAGGCGGTATGGGTAAAGGCGACTTGCCTGATTTTGGTGGTGAGCACTTTAAGGTACTGAATCAACCAAAAATCGCCATTCTTGGCGGCCCTGGCATCAGCTCATTAGATTTTGGTGCAATTTGGCATAGTATCGACAATAATCTTGGGATCCGTCATTCTCATATAGACTCAAATCGCTTTAATATCACAGACCTGAGACGCTACAACACGTTCATCGTGCCAACAACCTGGTACAACCGGTTGGGTCAAAGTGAGCTATCAGCATTAAAAACATGGACACAAAACGGTGGCACACTCATTGCCATAGATGGCTCAGTAGCCCCGTTTGTAGATAAAGATGCTCAATTCAGTCGGGTAAGGCAAATTCAGGATACCTTCAAAGACATAGCCAGATATGACGTTGCCTTACAAAAAGAGTGGTTGGCGCAAAAACAAGGTTACCCTGAGGTGAGCCTGGCCTGGCAATACAATGCTTCTGAGTCAGTCAACTACCCCTGGAACAGCGAGTCAAAAACACCAAGCGAGAAGCAACTGAAAAAGCAAGATGACTGGCTTGCGCAATTTATGCCAGCAGGTGCTCTGGTTGCCGCTCGTACCGACCAAAAACATTGGTTAACTTTTGGTGCCCCGAAAGTGATTCCGGTTTTGACTGCCCAAAACCCGGTTTTGATGGCCAAAGAAGGTGTGCAGGCGCCAGTAAGGTTCGGTGCATACCAGGAAATGGACGACAAAGAATGGAAAAAACGAATGAAAAGTGCAGCAGGTAAACCACTTAACCGCACAATAAACTGGGCAACGTTACCTGACAAACAAACTCTGACGCTGCGTATGAGTGGCCTGTTATGGCCAGAAGCAAGCAAACGAATCGCGAATTCAGCTTACTTGACACGAGAGCGACTGGGTAGAGGACAGGTTATATTGTTCTCAGGCCAGCCTGCATTTAGAGGCTCTACACTCGCCACCAACCGGTTATTATTGAATGCGATTGTATATGGATCTGGCTTGGGTACTCATCAGCCAATCAAAAGTCTTTAATGACCTTACTTGACGCATATTGAAGCCAACAGCCCTGCAACACTTAGCTTGCAGGGCTTTAGTGCGATTCAACGAAAGCATCTGTAATAGGGAAATTGGCTCTACTTCAGTTATCGAGTACTTCTAACAATTTGACCTTACACCAGTGTGATTTATCACCTCGGTCAACGTACCAGATATTGACCTTTTTTTGCTCATTAATGCAGCTAATGCCGCTCCATGAACGGACGAACTCTTGGTCCACAGCTCACAAGTTACCACCGGATTATCGGGGTTGGGGCCAATTCGGCCACTCTCATTTATAACCATCCAGACATTCACTGAGTCATCATTTGTTTCATACACTTTTAATGACGTCACATTGGCATTTGAAACAAGCCGGCCTGCTGACAACACCTAGCAGGAAAATACAACAAGCAAAATAAACAATACGCTTTTCATGATAGCTACCTCTTTTTAATTCACGTTGCCACCGGTCGTCCATTTCACTTATAGCGGTTCTGGCCTATACAAAAGTACTAAGGTAAGGCTTTGCTAAAAAACAAATATTCATTCAGTATTTTATCCAGCTCATCAATTTTAAACGGCTTTCCGAGATGCGCATTCATGCCTATGCTCAGGTATTTATCTACCTCGCTTTGCATGACGTTAGCAGTTAACGCGATGATCGTCAGTCGCTCTTTATCATAAGTTTCACGGAGGATACGGGTGGCTTCCATACCATCCATCACCGGCATCTGAATATCCATTAAGACAAGGTCAAATGCACCATCACACGACTTGATTACATCAACCGCCTGTTGACCGTTTTCTGCAATCACAATATCTAGTTCAAAACGATCTAATAGCTTGGTCGCCACTATGCGATTAATCTCATTGTCTTCAACGAGTAGTACCCGAAACGCGCCAGCTGCGCTGACAGGTTCTTCTACCTGGTCTGATTGCTCAGGGTTGTGCTTTGCAGCAATTTGACCAGGCGTATCTTTAACAAAAAGACTGATCAGGTCTTTTTTTAGTAATGGTTTATAAAGTATCGGGTAGTTCACTTTTGGCGCAATACTTTGCTCTGTATGCGCCGTGTAAATGACAACTTTTGCAGGTAACACCGCTAAGGTTTCTAGTCTCTCTAACAACCCATTGGCCTCACAGTCAGGCAATACCCAATCAAGCAGTAACATGTCAAAAGTATTCGCGGATAACATTGCCTCGGCTTGTCGTCCGTTTTGCGCACGCGACACCGTCAGTCCCACTGACGAGGCAATGTTATCACTGACCTCCATGTAAATTGGGTCATCCTCCACAATTAATATTGTGCCAGTGATACTGGCTGTCGAGATTTCCTGCTCGGATAAAGATGCCTTACTGACTGTGTTCAGAGGCAAACGAACGCTAAACGTAGATCCCTGGCCGACTTCACTGACTACCGCGATATGACCCTCCATTAGCTCTGTCAGTAATTTACAAATTGTCAGCCCCAGTCCGGTGCCCCCATAGCGACGAGTCGTGGACGCTTCAGCTTGTGTAAAACGCTCAAACAGCTGTTCAACTTTATCCTGCTCTATCCCTATCCCGGTATCGGTCACTGAAATCTCTACCCAGTCACTCGATGCAGTTTTAGCCTCCCGATGCACAGCGAGCGTAATCGAACCAGATTCCGTGAACTTCGCAGCATTCGACGTGAAGTTAAGCATAATCTGATTTATTCGGACGGGATCGCCGATGTACCAGTCACTGAGCAAAGGGTCAATATCGAAAATCAGCTTGACCCCTTTGGTATTGGCGATGGGCGTGATCAAAGATCTCAAGTTATCGAGCAATTCCTCAAACTGAAAAGGTGTTTGCTCGATATTAAGCTTCTTAGATTCAATTTTTGAAAAGTCGAGAATATCGTTAATGATGGTCGTCAATGCATTTGCCGAAAAGCGCACTTTCTCAAGGTAATTTCTTTGTACTGAGGTGAGCTCTGTAGCAAGCAGGATATCAGTCAGACCCATGATACCATTCATGGGCGTTCTTATCTCATGTGACATATTAGATAAAAACAAAGACTTAGTTTCGGCAGCCAGGTTTGCTTGCGCATTGGCTCGCTTCAGATCGCTCATTAGTCGCAACAACACGACAATAATAAGAAGAAAGACCAATAGAAGCAGGAAGAGGATAGACCTTGTCATCTGCCAGTAATCGACGTCGATCTGTTCGCTAAGTTGCTGCGTCTCTCTCAAAATGGCCGTTGATAGCGTACTGTTTTGTATCGGTACCAGTAGGTTTGAAGCAGGCAATGCATTCTCGAGTATAAAATCTATGTGTAATCGCATTACCCTGAAGCTGCGGCTTTCCTGTTCAAACTGTTCGAGTGATGTCATGGAGCGCATTAACTGCTGACGTACCATTTCAAAAACAGTATGTGAATTGGTCACCTGCAAATTAGACACCAATGCCGCACTTTTACTGACTGCTAACTGAGCTTGCGCTGAGTAAGCATCTTTTTCCAGCTCCTGCTTTGCAATGTAACGGTAAGAAGTTTTGAGCATAGAAGCCAACTGCATGTATGTGTCAACGGCGTCATGAAAGTGCGCTACAGCCAGACTCATTTCGTCGCTCAACAAATCTCGGGCAAGCAGTTCATTATATACACTTTCAAACTCCAGCTGCTTTTGTGCATGCCTGTCGAAATGATAAATATTGCTATCCATTGCGGACAAGGTTTCGAGCGACAGCTCGGTTGTCGCCCTGTTGAGACGCGCTTTCAGTGCCATAGTAACCTGAGTATCTTGGAGCTGATAATATTGCGTGATGGCTTGCGCGCCAATCCACCAAATCAATCCAAGTATTGCTCCTTCAATAAGGTATTTCATTCTTTTAATGACCTCGGCAGTTCGCCTGAAAAGGCATGTAGCAGCGCTTCCAGATCAGAGACATCCTCATCACTGAGTTCTAACCCTAGCTGTCCGCTCGCCATTATCCGGATCGCATCCGACAATTGCCCCACAGAACCATTGTGAAAATACGGTCCTGTATTTGCTACATTCCGTAAACTTGGGACTTTAAAGACAAACTTATCTTGCTCGTTACGGGTTAACTTATACCGCCCAGCGTCATTGAGTAATGCTTTGGGCATACGATCCAGGCGACCCATTTTCTGATAGATATTGCCTCCGATATTACGCCCCTGATGGCAGGTCACACAGCCTAGTTCAACAAACTTTCGATATCCGCGCTGCTGTTGCACCGTTAACGCCTTTTCATTACCTAACAGGTAAGCGTCAATGGGCGTATTTTCGGATACCAGTGACTTCTGGAAGGCGACTATGGCCTTGGTGATATTCTCAGGGGTGATCCCGTCTTCGGACAAAGCTTCGAAGCTGTTAACAAAGTGCGGCTGTTGATTGAGTTTGCCTATCACTTGTGACCAATTGCTGGCCATCTCTAACGGGTTATGGATGGGTAACGGCAACTGACTGGTCAGGTCGGGACTACGCCCATCCCAGAATTGCCTGAAGTTAAAGACCGCATTAATTACACTCGGGGCATTGCGACTCCCCAGCTGCTGATTTATACCAACAGAGACGGGAAAACCGTCATCGCCGCCATTATAGAGGTCATGACAAGAAGCACAGGATGTTGTGTTGTCCGCCGAAAGCAATGGGCTTTTAAACAAGGCTTTGCCAAGCTGAACCCAGCCAACATCATAGTATTCCAGGCGTGGCAAGGGTTGAATGGCGGCATCTACCCATTGGCTGGAATAAGTGACTAAGTCTGCGCTGTTATTAATAACTGGCTGGTGACGGCGATTATCTTTAAAAAAATAAAACTGCAACGCAAGCGTTAAAAATACCATTGCCAGCGCGCTAAATACCGCCACCACATACTTGATACCCATACAAATAACATCCCTGGTGAGCTTGTTTGCTCTCAATTATGAGGGTAAGTATAGACACATAAATCAAAAAACCCCCCATGGCTACCAGGATTAGACGAATGCAACCGGGACCAATTGCCTGGTCACTGTCTTGAATATTCTCAGTCGGATTAGCTCGTTCATCATGAGCCATTAACACTGACGCTGTGATTAAAAAGCTAAGATTAGAATTAGCGTTTTCCCTCTCCCGACTTTCTCCTGATCGGTTAGTTTTGCTTAATTTCACTGTACATTATGTACTGAGGGCCAGCAGGACCACCCAAATATTTGTCTTCGCACTCGGTTAGCCCGGCTTTCTTATAGCAAGCATATGCCCCCGGATTTTGACAATTAACACCCAGATATAACCACCGGAATTGTGCATAATGTTCCGCTAGGTAACCTAACACAGCCACCATTGCCGCGCTGCCTAACCCTTTCCCCTGATACTGCTGACCAATCACAAACGCACGAATACCAAGCGCGCCGGGCGGACAATAAGCAAACTTTTCGGCATACGCCAGGTCCAGCTTAAAGTAGCCAACCAAAGTGTCCTGATGATAAATAACATGGAGGTGTGTGGTCTCACAGATCTCTTCGAGAAATTCTTGCGCCGTGCCGGCAAAACGAACCTGCTCGGAGGCCAGCTGAATGGATTTAACCGCTTCAAAGTCAGCAGGTCTCAGCTTCTTAATGGTGATCATATCCGCCCTTATTTTTTTATAACATAATCAAAACTGTTCAGTATGTGTATTGTAAAGAACCCAGATGAGTGTTTGATCTCTAATAGGAACAAACACCGTAACGAACAACAACGCGAGAATCAAGAAAAGCGGGGTGAGGTGCTTTGGTCTGCACAGTGTAAAACGAACAAACGTCATCTATTGAGCAAAATAACACGCGCCTTTAGCCGAAGCGTATGTCGGTTTCGATACCGGGGAGCCAATTCAAGCAAAGTGCAAGATGGTGTATAGGTCTCCCCGCTTGCCCTAATCAAATTGAGCGTAACGGCTATTGCTTGCCCAGCTGCTTTAAAAAAGCCAGTTTCTGCTGCTCTTGTGCACTAGGCGTGTAAGCTTGTCTTTGAAGATCCGAGAGATCGACCTCATCCAGTGCAAACTCACTGACTTTACTTCGGCCAAAACGTGCTTTTTCCTGCGGCGAGCCAGACATCCGCTCTACCACAAAAGTCTTGAGCTTCAGACCTGATGCATGGTTCGGCAACACACTTTGATGGATCTTCATGGGCAGTGTCTGCACACCTTCACTCAGGCGCTTTCTGGCAACCACATGAGACAAAGGTTGATCCCCTAAAAAAAGATTTGCTCTGACTCGATAAATCCCGGCTTCCTGCACATTCAGTCTGGCATCGATCAGCAGATCACTTCCATGCACCCGAGCCTGTTCAAGATTGAGTAGCTCAGCACTGGGTTTCATGTATTGCACCTGTGCAACTACGGGGATCTCATCACCTCTGACATGTGCCCGCACGGTCAGTTGCAATGCTCTGGGAAAGTCCTTTTTACCCGCTATACTGGCAATATAGCTGCCTTCTTGTTCAAGCAGACTTTGGGTTAGCAGCACCTTATTGCTGTCCACCTCGCTCACCATCACTGTGGCGCCATATATATCACTGCCAGTCAGCATTAACTCTATGGGCTCTGGATATACAAAACGATATTGACTGACTTTGAGTGTTAGTACCTCTTCAATATCCTGGGTCGGAATGGTCACCGGGTAAAAATGATTGGGTGTCAGCCTGTCACTGTCTGCCAGCGTTAATGGCTGAGAATATGGGGCATGGCGTAATTGCTGCTCATAGAGCTGAGCAACTTTGCTTGCAGCATCAGTCATTTCTATCGGAATATGACGCTCTGACTGTTGCACTGACTTTGCTTTAAGTGCACTTTTTGTGGCTTGTTCTGGCTGATGGTTAGGCACCTCAGTGTCTATTGTTTGAGCAACTGCGCCATGGTGAATGGGCTCAGCGTCACCGCTGAGCCACCAATAACCAAGCCCGATTGCCACAAACGTCAGAATAATGAACATTCGGGGCTTCATCCTGACCTCTCTTATTGCATAGCATTAAGCATTAGACGAGACAGGCTGTTATTTCCTGAGTTTTCGACATAGCGATAAGTACTTTTCCAGAACCAGGCACCCGTCTCTTCTTCGTAGGTATTGAAGTTGATGGTGCGACCATCAGCCAACTGACGGCTCGCTTGTGCAGCAGTCACTTTGCCTTCAGCCCGGTCATTAATCACTGAGAAGTGGTCATAGTTATCACTCATTAGCATAGGGTAATGATATGGCATAAACCCGCTAACAGCATCACTTTGCGACGCCAGCTTTCCGCTAGTTGCAACGCTTGCACTACAACTACCAAAGTCATCCGCACGACTGGCACCACATGCAGAGTGGGTCGCGACGACACTATCATCAGTCCCTTTCAGGAAGAGTTTAGTCACTCCCAGGAACAAGGTTCCATCAGCGACAAAACGCAGCCTTGGCGTTCTGGCTTCAGGCAGAGCGGCGATTTGTCTAGCATTGTTGACCTTCAGGTCATTCAGTACACCCAGACGACCTTCAACTGAGCCCCCTAGCCAAGCTCTGATAGCCGCTTCAAGGAGTGGGTTCAAACCTGATGTGCCCTGAGCAACACTCACCGCCAAATCGGCCAATTCGCTGCCACCACCGGCACCTGCGATATCAAAGGTCGCAACAATATTAAGCGGTGCTAAGCCTGCGTTCTCAAGCCAGTTTGCCTGATTATCCAACAGGTAGCGCGCAACCAGATCGCCCGTAGAGTGAGTTACTAGAATACAACCGGGCTGGCAAGTTCCCTGTTGCGACATTTGCTTCAGCTTTGGCCAAACATAATCGCTGGCTATCTTGCCTTCGATACGCTCCAGTGCTGGCCAGTCAATACGCACATCTGCATGTTGGCCCCAAAACTCTGACCAGTAAGATTCCCCGTCACCGGTAACATCGATTGGATAGCCTGAAGTGATCTGGCTAGTCTGAAGACCGTGAATAAGTACGACTTTATAACCATTTGCAAATGAATTAAAAGCGACTGAACCTAGCAAGAAAAGCCAAGACAAACGCAGAAAGTATTTGATTTTGTGCTGCATAATTTCCTCTTAAATCCTATTAAAATCATTGTGCTCAGTGACCAGTCTTCAGATTTCGGTTATCCGGTATTACGCCATACCGCGGAAATTACATTGAGCGCAACTGCATACAAGCATCACTCATCTGACGTCTGACCTTTTAGTTAAAGCGAATAATAAGCTAATGAGTATATGATCAAAAATCAACCACAAAACGAATATAAATTAAACTTTTATTAACGTATGTAATTTGGAGAATAATGTATTGGAAGAAATTTCAAGACGTGGTGTGTAACGAAAAGAGTGACAATTTAAGCGATCGCCGACTATTAGCCGGCGACTTCGACCCGATCTCGCCCGTGTGATTTGGCCAGATAGAGCGCCCTGTCTGCCAGTTCAATCAGGCTCTGCCAAGGCGCACCTTCTTTGTGAAGTGCAATACCAAAACTCGCCGTGATCTGTCGAATAGGTTCTCCTGTTTTTTTATCTTTCACAGAAAGCTTTCGAATGTCATGACGAACCATGTTGGCAAAACTAACCGCTTCGCTGACACTACTGATTGACAAAGTCAGGCAAAACTCTTCACCACCGTAGCGGTATGCGTCGCCACGACCTTGTGCATGGTGAGACAACTTTTCTGCCACCTTTCGGAGAATATCATCGCCTTTTTGGTGGCCAAAATCGTCGTTAAAACGTTTGAAGTGGTCAATATCAACGAATATCAACACTTTTTGCTTACTCATCGAGTGCGTGCAGAAACTAACAATATCTTCATCGAATTTGCCACGGTTCAGCAACCCTGTCAGCTTATCTGTGTTGGCTTCTCGCTGAGAAGCAAACAGCGCCTCTTTGAGTAGCTTAATTTCATCATAAGCCACTTCCAGTTTATTCTGAAACCCCAATGCATTCTGTTGCATTGCAACTGCTTCACGGGTCAACCTGGAGACATATTCCAGCACTTCATCATAGGCACTCGGATCTTGTTCTGCACCGCGTTTTTTAAGATTGTGTAGGCCATAATGACACTCAGACAGAAACGCAGAGAAGTCCTGGGAAGATTCCAGAGTCTCACAGATACCACTCTGAACCTGATCTATCGCGCCCTGAAATGAATGAGAAATTTCATGGAACAAGGCCAAATCATGCTGAGACAGGTACTTATCAAATAACTCTCTGGCCAAGTGAGGCGGACAACCCTGATAACGGGCAATAATCTGATCCAACTCCACATTAAGCTCTGGTTGTGAACCCACAACATAGCAGTAGCAAATTGAATAATTCAGTGGTGTCAGCGGGATCCGATAGCGGATCATAATAGGAAGCGCCTGCTTCAAATAGTGCGCGGAGCGTGTCAGTGTTGTATCAAATTCCATACAGGTCCATCAAGTCGCATTGTTCAGTGGCAATGCTTTATTGTTTATTTATTGTTCTACCTTTGGAGCCAAACGCGTGCAATACTAAATAATTAGAAAAAATTAATCAATCATATCGTATCATTTACAATTAAATTCACTTAGCCAAGACCAAAACATAAAATATTCCCGCTTGCTAAATTCAAAAATAAATTATTCAAACCTTTGAAATAAATAAAAAAGTTAAAACCATCAGTGCTCAATGCAATGTTAATTATTGCTTATTACCATATAATGAAACTTCACTTGCTCAGAGCAAGACGCGCTGATAACGCAATAAACAGGGTACCCAGTACGCCATCGAGATGCACGGCCCAGCGCTTTATCCCTTTGGTTCTTGTTGCGATAGTTTTCGCCAGATTACTGAAGGCAGCAGCGAACATGAGATTAATGACAAACGCAAACAGACTCAGCATCAGTCCAAGTACAATTAACTGCGTGGTCAAACCATGCTCGGCTGTTGTGAATTGAGGTAAGAACAAGCTAGAAAACAACATCGCTTTGGGGTTGAGCAAGTTGTTGAAACATCCTCGCTTGATCAATTCGACACCGTTTAAGCCACTATCTGCAGGCGCAGTTTTAGTCCCAGAAGGGGTAATGCGGCGGTGTTTGTACCAGTGTAGGAGCATCTTTACGCCCAGGTAGGCCAGATAGGCCGCACCAATGAGTTTTACAATCAGTGCAACCAATGGCATGGTCTGCATCACCTGACCAAGTCCAAAGGCCACCAACGCCGTCTGTACCAGACCCGCCAATAAAATGCCCAGTGCGATAAAAGCTCCGGCACGGAACCCCTTTGTAGCTGAATAGCTGGATAACAGCAACAGGTCCGGACCGGGGCTGATAACCAAAAAGAAAATAGTAGTAAAAAACAGAGGTAGCAGAGTAATATCGATCATCAGAGCTTCCGACTAACGTCATTTCAACGCACAAATCATCGCCTCAGTGTACCCATTTAGAGACATAAAATAAATCACAGTTGGAAGTTTTTTGAGCATTACGCTACGACACTATTGCGCGTCTTCGCGCCTGAGGTCATTAAACAAACCCAACTGCCATGGACGCATTGCTAAAAACAGCCCCACACTCTGTCTCTTATCCAAAGGCAGACGAGCATCTTGCTGATTCAGCTGAGCAACCTCTTTAGTCAACTGCTCCAGTCTACGCCGCACCAGACTAATAGTCGCATCACTGTAGCTACCACGTAAATAAAACCGAAAGCTGTCTTGCCTGTTGAAATTACCCTGTAAAAACTTGGTCAGCACCTGCTGTTCGATAAAACGCTCTAGCGGACCTCCGGGGATCCAACGAAAGTCTTGTGCTACCAGAGATTTATAGCGATTATTGGGAAGCAACTGGATCATGTTCAGGCTATCTAATCGTGCCAGTAAACGGATGCACTCCAGTTCATCAACTTGATAATGAGAGATAATGTCTTCAAATTGCCAGCCATCACGTACGCACACAGCCACTAAAAACAGTTTAGGATTCTCCATCAACTCCTGCTCCTGAACCTGGGTAAGCTGACTGATCAGAGACTGCTTTTGTTCTCCCAACGCAAAAAGGTCTGCCAAAGACAACTGCATCAGGTCACAGATCTGCTCTAGCCGCTGTAAGCTGAACTGCTCACTGGCAAAGACCCGTTTAACATTGGCTTCGCTCATATCCAGTGCGTTGGCGACCTCCTTATAGGTCAGTTTATGTTGTTTCAACAGCTGTTTGAGCGTTGAGGTTATCATTGGGATTTGGCTCAAGGTATTACATTCCTATACTCACAGTCTCTAATTACTATACATATTAATTTTGAGTATACAAATATAATCCCTTCGGTAAATTGGAAAGCAAGTCAACGCGAGCCACATGGCTTGCTTACCAAGAGGGAAAGATATGACTCATTTACTTCGTTCAGTTTTATGTTCTGCGGTATTAGGATTATTTTGTACACAGGTTATGGCAAATGACAGCCACGCATCACAGGCCAGCCATCATGGCAGTCAGGCCAGTAAGTACAGTGCACTTAGCGTTGGTGAAAGCGCCGTTGAAGGCGCAAAAGTGTCTATGATTGCCGTTGCTATCCCCGTTGCAGTAATCGGGTTCGGTACAATTTCAGTAGGTATGGCCAGTGCCAAGGCCGCAGCAGACCTATCTGACGCCGCCAGCCCAAAACCTTTGCCTATTTGTGACGATGTATTGATTGCAGGACCTGCACCAGCACAAGCCCTTAGCGAGGAGCTATAATTATGAAGTGGATACAAGGACTGTGCATGGCCGCTGCACTAAGTGCCAGCACACACACTTTTGCAGGCAGCCAAAATAGTGGCGAGGCCCGCTTTGAAGCAAATCAGATTGCGCAATTTGCCAAACAAGTTGAGCGTTATGCTGCAAATCAGGGCGCACACGTATTTGTTATCGGCCGAGTTGGTCGCCCGCAGGATGACCTCCCCAAGGGCATCGAATTTACCCATGTTGCACTGGCGGTCTACTCCGAACTCACGACCACAGATGGTGAGAAAAAGCAGGGTTATGCCATTCACAATTTATATCAGTTGAACGACGACCCCGGCACCAGCCAGCTGATAATCGATTATCCTACGGACTTTTTCTGGTCAGTGCATGACCTCAAAGCAGCCATTGCAATACCCACGCGGGCATTGCAGCAAAAGTTGCTGGATGCGTTTGCGCAGGGAGTACCTGCCAAGGTCCATAATCCGCGCTACTCGGTGGTAGCCAACCCATTTAATAACCAGAAGCAAAATTGCACCGAGCATACGCTGAATGTGATCAATGCTGCATTATATAACACCACGGACATGGCACAGCTCAAAGTGAATACGCGGGCCTATTTTAAGCCGCAAACACTCAATGTGAGCCGCTTTAAACTCGCGCTTGGCTCACTCTTTAATGATGGTGTCGACAGCAGTGACCATCAAGGTAAGGTCAAAACCACCACCTTTACCTCTATCGTCCGATACCTTAATAACAACCAGTTGCTGGCGCACAGCACTGTACTGACGCCAGATGGCCCGGTTGATTTGAAATATCCACTTTAGGAGAACACAGTATGACTACAACAGCCCCTTATGCACCGAGTAAAGCATTCAGACTGGCATCTGTTGCCGCTCTGCTGATTGGTATCGCCTGCTACCTGATTGGCCTGTTCAATGCGCAAATGGCCCTGAATGAAAAAGGATATTATCTGATAGCCCTGCTCTATGGCCTGTTTTCTGCGGTCTCTTTGCAAAAGTGCATCCGAGACCGTCAGGAACAAATTCCGACTTCAAACATTTACTATTTATTAAGTTTAGCTTCCACTTTATTGGCCGCAGTACTGCTGGTATTTGCTTTGTGGCGCGCCGAGTTGCTGCTCAGTGAAAAAGGGTTTTATGGTATCGCGTTTTTGATGAGTCTATATGCTGCAATTGCCGTTCAAAAGAACGTCCGCGATAGCCAGAGCGTGACTGAAACGGTCTCCTCACCCAATACACAAGTGCATGAAGGCGAGGAGTGATCTGAAGTTAAGAGGCCGCACAACGCGGCCTTATAACATATAAGGATTCTCTCCTCTTGGTTCGTTACCTTCCGACGGTGCCAACTGCAAATTTTCAAGCTTGTCGATAATCGTAGTCAGTTGCTCACGCAACTGGGTGTCACTTCCCTGTTGTGACGCCTGATGCATTTGGCCAAGTAACTCAGTAATTGCAGCTAATGCCTGGGCACTGGCATCATCACTGTAGTTATCTACCTGCACACTCGCCGACTGAATACGTGCCAGTTGTGTCGTCAATTCGCTAATCAATGCTTGCTGAGTATCATTTTGCTTCGCCTGTTGAGACTCCTGTTGGCTGAGCAGTGACGCCAACACCTTATCCAGCGAGCTCTGATGATGCTCTAACCCTGCAACGGACTGCGCCAGTGCTTTAGATACTGCCTGAACCTGAGCTGTCTGATTGGTTTGCTGCTGTCTGAGCACAGAGTCCAATGCTGACTTAAGCGTTGCCAGATTACTGGAAGCAAGCTGGTCACTGCTGGCCATCGCCTGACTGACTGATTCGCTCAGTGCCTGCACCAACTCGCTTTGTCCTGACTGCTGATAAGCCACCAGCACTTCAAGAACCTCTTTGAGTTCTGCCTGACCCTCACGTGTCGCCGTGTCACTACTCTGCGCAGCCGAGTTTATTGCCGTCGTTATGGTGTCCAGCCAGTGCGGGAATTGCTGGTTATGCGCCAGGTTTTGTTCAGCAAGTTGCTCTAGCACTTTGAGGATGGCAGGCTGCTCGGCTTGTCGAGTCAATTGTTGCAGTTGCGCTGTCACGCCCTGCTCCCCAAGTACAGCACGCAACCCTTCAAACTGCTCGCTGTAGTTGTGACTCAGTTGCTGTTTATCCATACGTGAGGCTATCTGTGATAACGCACCACTGACCTCAGCCAGTTGCTCAACCGCCAGCAAAGCCGGACTCCCCGCATCATTAGCCCGATTAAGTCGTGCATAGTCCGCCTTAATCTGAGCCCAACGTTCACTTTCCTCAGCAGTGAGCGTGTCTCGCAACTCACCCAGTTTAAGCAGGTTTTCTTCACTGCCTTTACTCAGTGTTTGCGCTTCACCCCTGTAGTGATCCTGGATCAGGTTTTCGAGCTCTTCCTGATTCATAGCGGCAACGACCTTTTCTGCCATCTTGTTCATGTTGCGGTAACTGCCCTGCAACTTAAATGGCGGCTCGGTGCGATAGTTATCATCCTGCGCAGCCGAGGCAATATACTGAGCATTCACTTTGAGTACGGTTTCACGAATAACCAACAGCTTCTGAAGTACTGAACTGATCTCATTGACCTGTGCCTGAGAATAGCCATATTCGAGCTCGTTAAGCGAAATGTCTTCTCCCTGAGCAATACGCACCAGCTTGTACAAGTCGGCCATATTACGGTTTGCCAGTGGTGCAAGCACCGCATTCGATGTCAGCGCATTTTCAACAAAACTCATGGCAAACTCTTGCTCACACCCGGCCAGTGTATCCCCCAGGTTGTATATGTCTGCCCGGTTCGCCAGCATGTCCGGGATTTTAAAACTTTCACCCGATTCGGTATACGGGTTACCGGCCATGACCACCGCAAACTTTTTACCGCGCAGGTCATAGGTTTTACTCTTACCATTCCAGACACCGTCAATCCGGCGTGAGCCGTCACACAGCGAAATAAACTTCTGCAAAAACTCCGGATTGGTATGCTGAATGTCATCCAGATAGAGCATTACGTTGTTGCCCATTTCAAAGCTCTGGTTGATCTTATCTATCTCTTTAGCGGCCGTCGCATTAATCGCCTGAGACGGATCCAAAGAAACCTGATCGTGACCAATAGACGGGCAGTTGACCTTAACAAAAGTCAGTCCAAGGCGGTTTGCCACGTACTCAATCAAAGTAGTTTTACCGTATCCCGGCGGCGAGATCAGTAATAACATGCCCATTAAATCAGTGCGCTTGGCACTACCTGAAGCACCGATTTGCTTGGCCAGGTTATCCCCGATGATCGGAAAATACACTTTATCAATGAGCTGGTTGCGCACAAATGAACTCAGCGGTCTGGGTTTAAACTCCTCCAGTTGCAGGCGTGCTTTTTGCGCTTGCAAAACATCGGCCTTTAACTGCTGATAACCCTGATAAGCGGGCAAAGCCTGCTCAATATACGCACTGGTGCGGGCCAAAAACTCAGCATAATCTAATGCCAAAGTCTGCTCTTCAATACGCGAATGCTGCCCCATCAGACCGGATACTTGTGTCTGCGCCTGGACATCATTCACCTGATAGCTGAGTCCTTTGTGATCCGCAAGCAACAAGTAATTCGCCGCTTCAATCTGATCTTCACGACTAGCGCCATGTTGTTCGCCATACGCGCTCAGCCAGCCCGATGCCAGGCGGCACTTATCAGACAAAGTGCTTAGTTCAGCAAAGGTGGCTTGCAGCGTTTGCCAGAAACCTTTGGCCTTGGCCATGCTCTGAAACTGCTCAGCCAACTTACGTGCTCCTGATTGCAGTTCAAACTGTGGCAGACCTTTGCTGCAGGCCAGCACCTGAATGAGGTATTCAGCGCTCAGCGGGGCAGAATACTGCGCTAGACTCGCTGTATAATCGCCCAGTTGCACCCCAAAACTGCTTATCAGCTCGCTCAGCTCACCAATTAACAGCTGGTTAAAGCGCGGATCATTGAGCGTAGTGGCCATCAATTGCGCCTGCGTTGCTTGTTGTTGTAACGGCTGTAACTGCGCCACATCCAGTGTCGAGACAAACAGCTGGGCCATGACCCGACAACTGGCCGGATAAATCAGTAACCCAAGCTCATTTTTTTGTTTCAGTAGCAAGGTCAGGATCTGAGCCGCGTCAAAGTCATGGATCCCTTTTTCATAACCTTCCTGATACCTGGGTTCAGCAAACGTCTGGACTACACTCAGCAATGACTCCTCCTGCAGAGCACGCAGTAGCTGCTCCATCGACAAGTCAGACTCACCCCGTTGCGCCGCACGCAGGATCTGGGCGGCTAAAAACTCGCCGCGATAAATCTCTGGTCGTTCGGAGGGTAAGGTTTGTGTCCAGTAGTCAGCCGCCTCTGCTAACTGTGAGCGGGCTTGCGGGTCAGGGATCACATCAAAGTACTCTGTCCCGGTCAGGTGTAGCATTAGCTCATCATCGCGAGGCAAGAGCGTCAGATCCAGTACCTGCTTGTTCACGCTAAAGCCATGTTTACCAATTTTGACCGTTTTACCGCCGTCGCTATAGATATCTTGCTTGTCTCTGAGCGAGCGGATCCCCTGATCTTTGCTGGCCTTGAGTTTCGCTGCAATGTCATCGGCTTTGACTTCATCGCCAAGTTCCTTCAGCTCCTGGGTCAGGCTACGTAGCTTGCTGATCATAGGGTCAGAAGCAAAATAACCGTTGATCTGATCCAGCTCAGTAAAATTCTGAGTACGTCGGCTCACGCCCTGTAAAATCCGCTCTGCAGCGGTGGCCAGATTCAGTGCCCGGCGCTGACGCTCGTCAATCAGCTGCTGTTTATGCGCTTCAAAACTTTCGTAAACGTCATCTCGTTTGGCCAGAATCTCAGCCAGAAACTCATCGTATTCACTGAACTGAGACTCCAGCTCCTCAAGCTGGATCAACAATCGCGATAACTGCTCATCACATTGCTCAGGGGTTTTAGCAGCGCTCAGCGCACTGGTGATACTCTGACTGAACAGTTTAAAGCGCGCGGCAAACTCAGCCTTAGCCTCAACACTACCGAGGCTTTTGCGACGTATCTCAACGGCTGCCTTGGCACGGTTAACCAATGCATATACCGCACTCACATCCTCAAGAATTTGTGTCCTGACTCGGCTGTCTTCAATTTCCAGGTCCAGCATAGTGTGGTTTAGCAGGTCCAGCTCATCGCCCAGTGTTTCAAGTGAACCGAGGTAGCCTTTAAGTTCCGTGACACTGTCGCTTTGCTCACTTTTCTCATTAATATCCCGCAACTGCTCATGATAGGGAGCAAGCGCTTTATCCTGTTGCAGAAAAGCCGCCGTTGCATGACTGAGTACTTGGGTCTGTTCATCAATGTTGCTTTGGATAGCGCTGAGTACATCAAGGTTGATGTATTTCACTTCCTCCAGGCTGATCACTTTCCCTTTGAGCAGTTTCAGCGCATCCAGGCTGGCGACAAACTCACTGGCCTGTTTAAAACTGTCGGGGCGCACGTCACGCAATACCTGATGGCTTTCCTGCTCAATATCAGCTTCCGCCTGTCGGGCACTTTGCTGAATTTGGCTGACCTTTTCAAACTCATCCAGCACCTGCTCGGAGGTTTCAAAGATATCGTGCAGTTGCGTATTAATGGTGCTGAAATCAGCTTCCGCGAGCCAGTGATAGCGATCAAGTATCCCACGGGTATGAGAGATCAGATCTTCGTAATGAAAAACACTGGGATTTTGCTCGCTAATAGCCTTACAGACGCTGTATAGATCAGAGATGGCTCTGACCAGGTCCGGATTGCCTATGCGACCGAATACACTGGTCGGTGTAGGTGCATTAGCGGCAAACTGTGCCGAACAAAAGGGGCTTTGCCATATCTGAATAGGATGAACCCGCTCGGCTTCTTCCTGCTCAGCTTTAAAGGTCAGCGTTAAGCCATCTTCATAAATGCCATAACCATGACAATAAATGGGGTTTTGCAGATTCTTTTCGATGATATTATAAGCAAACAGCGCATAACGGCCTTCGGAAGGCTCGTAAAACACATACAGCACGTCTTCACCGTTTGGCGATTTTAGCTGACGATGAAATTCCAAATCATCTATTTTTTCTTCAAAATAACGCGTCTGACCGGATTGCAGATAATAGCCGCCCGGGAAAATAATGCCGTGGTCTTCAGGCAACTGCACACAAGCCTGACCGATGGCATCCTGTCTGAGCACCTGCTGAGTACGACAATTATAAACAAAGTAACGCCACTGCTTTTCGCGATAAGGCTGGACCTTCAGCAGGATCAGCTCACCGACCTGTGCGTAATACAACTCACAGTCTGCCAATGACTGATTGCTGTCTTCTACCGGCTCGCTATAAATGCCTTCGCCAGTTTCAGTGTTGTTTTCAATCTTAATGGTCAGGTCACCACCGACAGTTTCGACAAACACTTTGTCGAGCACATTAATGTGCGGGTGCCGGCCTTCCTCATGCTGGGCACGATCTGTCCTGGTCCATTCAAAATCAAAGCCGCTGTGCTCCTGAATATCTCGTTCACCGCGGTTATCTATATAGTCCAGCGTATTATCCGCGGCAATTTGCCAGCGAAATACCCTGACATCACTCAGTCGGTCGCCAATCTGAAAGAGCGCAAACAGCTTGCCGCCTTGCACAAACAGATGCTGCAAGCGGGTTTCTTTGTAATAAGTATAAAGCTCGTCAAAGTCCCTTAAAAAGCGGGCATCGGTCAGAAACTTGGTCTCTGACGGATACGGCTCCACTTCATAGTGGTCGTCCTGCAACACCAGCTTTTGTACGCTGAATACATCACTGACATGCGTACTTTGCTTCAGGCCCATAAAGACGTTGTACGCAAAGATCAGCTTATCACCAATCAGCACTATGTCTCTGGGAATGCAATTGTGCTCAGTTCGAACCCGGGCTCGACCCTGTACCTTCAGCTCAGTGCTGCCAAAGGCGTCAACGCGTTGGTCATTGAGTATATCAACCTGAGTGCGCAGCTCGCTGCCGAAATTACTCAAGCGGCGCTTTATTAGCTGATAAGAGCCCTGCTCCAGTGCACTGTGTGACTCAGTATCCTGACTTGTTGGTTCAGTCATATCACTTTCCTGTAATCATATCGGGTGCGTGAAACCGAATTGCCGCCACGCACCTCAAAAAACATTGGGGCTATGCCCCTTTTCAGGGATTTATTCCTCTGTTGTGTTTTTAGCTGAATTACCGTTCAGTGAATTGCCCAACAGGCTAAGCAATTGTTGTTTTTCAGCATCCGACGTGTTGCTCAGCTGCTGGAAAAACTTGCTCATATTGATGTTCTTAAGTGTCTCTGATGAAGCATTTGCACCCGCCAGTACGCCCTTCAGGTCGTCCATCAGGTTACGCTCACCGTTGAGGTGATCTTTAAACACAGTCTGCATAGTCTGACTTTCGTTGACCAGGCCATCGATGGATTTGCCCAGTGTGATGGCGTTCATAAACTGGTTAAAGAACTGACCGTCACCCCCCATGAAGTTGATGTCTGCATCGCTCAGTGCTTTAGCCAGCACTTGTGCCTGATGAGCAGCAATGTCTTTGTTTGCTTCCAGCTGTGCCAGTGTCAGTTCTTTTTGCTGGTTCAGTTGCAGTGTGAAGCCTTCATAGTCGCGGGCGTCTTTATCCATGGCGTTAAGCGCCTGCAGTTTCTCTTCCAGACCTTTGGCTTCGGCTGACATTCTGCGCTCAAGGTTAATCGCTTCTGCTTCACCCTGTTTCTCCATGGCATCTGCCATGGCAGTCTGTACTTCGGCATCTGCCAGGCCAATATCGCGCTTACCATGCGCTTCTGCCTCCATCTTCTGCTGTAGTACTTTAGCGTCTGTTTCACCCTGCAATGCATTGGCTTGTGCTTTGGCCTTTATCACATCAGCTTCTGCCAAACCTGATGCAGCTGCCTCAACCTGCGTTGCTTCTGCCAGGATCTTCTTCGATTCAGCCTGTTGATTGGCAATGCGCAGCTCAGCTTCAGCCATTTTTTCCATTTCACGGGCTTTAAAGTCAGCGGCCTGCTCTTGTGCTTTAGCCGCTTCAATGTCTTTGACTAAGGCCTCTTCAGCTTCAGCCTGAGCGCGGATCACTATGGCCTGTTTGTCACGTTCAGCAGCAGCCAGCGTTTGCACATCTTTGATGCGCTCCTGCTCTTCCGCCACAGTTTTCTCAACAGCCACACGGTCGCGTTGCACATCGGCTATCTCTTTACGTTCTACTTCCAGCGCTTTTTCTTTATTAATACGCAGGATTTCGGTTTCTTTTTCACGCTCAATCACTTCTATTTCACGTGAACGAGCCACTTTTTCTTCTTCAATAGCCAGCACGCGCAGACGGTTTTGCTCAGCGATATCCACTTCACGCTGTCTGTTTTGCTCTGCAATCTGAATTGCTTCATCGGCTTTGAGGCGCGCTTCTTCAGACTTCAGACGCTCTTCTTGCTTAACGCGCTCAGCTTCGGCTTCTTCGCGTGCCTGAACGGTTTCAATCTCACGCTTTTGCTTCGCCATGGCGTCTTCTTTCTGACGCTCAATTTCCAGCGTTTTTTCCAGCGCCGCCTGATTCTGGATCTCGATTTGAGCCTGTTCGTCACACTTTAATTGGTTGGTTTCAACGTTTTGTGCTGCGGTTTTTTCAGTGATACGGCGAATACCTTCCGCATCGAGAATATTGCTCGCATCCAGCTTATGGATTGATGTTTGTTCCAGATAGTCGATGGCGACATCTTCTAAGGTGTAGCCCGACAGGTCCTGACCAATCACTTCTTTGATCTTGTCGCGGAACTCATTGCGGTGCGTGAACAACTCCTCGAAGTGCATCTGTTTACCCACGGTTTTCAGTGCTTCAGAGAACTTGGCTTCAAACAGCTCTTGCAGCGTTTCTGGCTCAGACGCACGCGCACACCCGACTTGCTTCGCTACCCGCAGTATGTCTTCTTTATTTTCATTAACGCGGATATAAAAGGTAATGGCAATGTCGGCACGGATGTTATCTTTACAGATCAAGCCACTGCTGTCGCGGCGTTCCAGCACCATGCGCTTGGTAGAAATGTCCATGACTTCCATCTTATGGATCACCGGGTAAACAATGCCGCCTGTGGTGGTGACATCGGGTTCATTTTTCATTTTATTGATGATCAGCGCGTGGCCTTGCTCCACTTTTCGATAGAATTTGCCAATCAATAAAATGACGGCAAAAATGACGACAACCGCTGTACCGACGATAGTCAAAACAGGTCCAAGGTTATTTAAAAATTCCATATCTCTTCCTGATAAGTTTTATAAGTTATTCCCGAGCGCTTATCCGGCGCCGTTTTTAAAGTTGAGCCATCACCAGGGGTTGGTGACGATTGTGTAACTATGAGTTGTTGCGTTGTGTTCAATCAGCAGTGCTTTATCACCCTGAGTAAACGTATTTTCTTCATCACATCTGACTTCGATCAATTGCTCGGTGCCCTCATGGGAAACGCGTGCCTGGCCAAATGTAGTGGTGACTTTTCCGGTGGCAATCACACATTCCAGTCCGACCAGCGCATCTTTACTGCTGGTCTGCTGGCTGTCGAATACGCCACGTAATGGCCTGACTAACGCTGCTGCCAGAGGCAATGCCACAACCAGACTACCCAGCATAAATGCGCTGCCAATCAGGTAAAACATGACGCCATCGCCGAGCAAGTAGGCAAATAATTTCTGTGCGTAGTAACTGACTACCCAGCTCATTACAACGATTAAGCTGATGGAAACAGTCAAAGGCACGCCGCCAAAGCCCATTTGCCATAAGGAACCACCTTCCGCGCCTCCTTCAGCTTCGATATCCGCATCACCATCAAGCATATCGGGGTCAGCAAATCCAGCCAATGAGATCAGCCAGAACAGCAATACAATCAGTAATAATGTAGAGTAGATCACCGTAGGAAAAGTGAAAGCCGTGTTTAAAAAGTCCATATTTCCTCCTTACACGGTTGATTATTGCATTTTTAATAACAAAAGAAGCATAGCGTGGTATTCATGAACAAAACACCAAGTTGAGCGCCTGCATGGTAAATAAACGTAAATACAACCCACAGCAAACCTGACAAGTGTGATTGGATTTACCCCAGCCCGAGTTATTACGAGTTGGTTATAATGTGCGATGGGAAGATTTCTTCACCCCCTTTAAGTTAACATGACGCGGTGATAAACCACGCTATAAAAAAGCTCTGAAGCTCTCTTTACCACACAATCAATCTGCCACATTACGACATATTATGTCAAATTCTTTGTTGCACTTTACTAGATTTTAGCACCACTCTCATCATTATTTACTTGCTTTTCAGCACTGTTAAGTTTAAATGACAGGAACAAGGAATTGATATAGTGAGACATATATGGAGCCATTACTGACAAGCCGTAAACTGCTGCTGGTCGCTCTGCTGCAGAGCTTTTTCCTGATCATCCTGCATCAATCTGTTGACTTCGCATTTTGGCCGGGCCAATCACCACACTGGCTGTTTGCCGCCTATTCGTTGGTGATCTTTCTGCCTTCTACACTTATTTTTTCGAGCTTCACCCAACTCAACAGACCTTTTTATATTCAACTGGGAATATATGCGCTGCTATTCACGCTGTGTGGCTTTTATGTGGGCAACCAGTTACTTCCCGGGCGCGCACCCATACCATCACAAGCGTGGCCGTATCCGCTGATAATCTTCCTGGCTTCAGTATTGCTTATTCCATGGCTTACCCAGAACAGCCGGAAGCGCTGGTTGCCCAGCTATGTTCTGCTGAGCCAGGCCATGGGGCGTTTTCTGTTGGTGTTTGCAGCCGCACAGCTATTTACTTTATCTGTGCTTATGCTGTTGATGCTATGGGCCAGTTTGTTCGAAGTCATCGAAATCAGTTTTTTCACCGATCTGTTTTCTGAGCCCTGGTTTTATTACCCGGCCATCACATTAAGCCAGGCTATTGGCGTTATCCAGGCACGCAGCCGAAGTAATCTGGCGAATCAGTTGTTTGCCATATGCCGTAACTTTGCCACCCTGTTGTTACCCGTACTGATCGCCGTGGCCATGCTGTTTTTCGTGGCGGTTTTGTTCAGCGAGCTGGATACACTTTGGCAAAATGGCGGCAGCAGCCTTATCTTTGTGTTAGTTGGTGCCATCGTCTTGTGCCTTAACCTGTCGGGTGAAGCATTGACTCAGCGTCCCTGGTATCGCCATTTCATTGCACTCGGGCTGCTCCTGCTCCCCTGCTATCTTGCACTCAGCGGCTGGGGACTATACCTCAGAATAGAGCAATACGGCCTCAGCCTGGCCCGCTTGTGGGCCGTGCTCATTGCCTCAGTCAGCATGACAGTTTGCGTGGGCTATGTGTGGCAGTTGATCACGCACAAAGCCACCTGGTATACCAGATTGAGCACAGTAAACCGACCGGTCACTTTAAGTTTGCTTGGACTGCTGATTGCCACCCAAACTCCCTTGCTTGACTTTCGTGGCATGAGTGTCAATTCTCAGATAGACCGCCTCACCGCAGGGATCACTCAGCCAGCTGATTTTGACCCTCGTTACCTGGTAAACGAGCTGGGCCGAAAAGGACTAACAGCACTCGAATCACTGCAACATAACATCGATGACGAGCAACTAAAGCGTCGGATCCACACCGCGTTGACCCTGGAAACTAAGCCCCTGACGACACAAACCTTATTAGACCTGATTAACATGCCAGATGCACAGAAACAGGCATTGCCCCAGGAGCTAGTGACTGCACTGGAAGAATTCGCCAGACACAACACACATTTGTTCAATGACGCGACTGAACTTATGTTACGACCCATTCAGCTGGACAATACACCAGAGGCAGAATATCTGTTTATTGCTAATACTCAGCATCGGGTGGAATTAAGGGTGTTTTATCTGGGTGTTATTGATGGCGTGCTGGGCTGGCAATCTGGCTACATGGACCAAAAAGTTTATGGAGCACAATCAAAAGACCTGCTGGAAGCGCTTAAAACTGACAACTTTGAGATTGTTGAACCCAGGTTCAAAGACATTAAGATTGGTGAACACAGGTTAGAGCTGCACAGCCCGTTTTAACGGGCTGTGAGTTTTGCTTTAAGGTGGTTGCGCACTGCAGGCCATTCGCTGGCCAAAATGGAATACACTGCCGTGTCACGGATAGAGCCATCAGCCAGAATCTGATGGCTTCTGAGCACCCCATCCAGTTTAGCGCCAAGACGCTCAATGGCCTGCCTTGAAGCATGATTGAAAAAGTGCGTTTTGAACTCCAAAGAGAGTGCCCCACACTGCTCAAACAAATTTTCCATTAACAGTAATTTTGCCTCGGTATTAACCGGCGTACGACGCACTGCAGCGCTATACCAGGTATACCCAATCGAAGCGCGTTTGTGCTCAGGTTTAATGTCGTAGTAGCGTGTGGTTCCCACAATATGGCCACTGGCAATCGACCTGACAACAAAGGTTATCTGATCTTCACCCACCTTACTCAGTGCCTTTTCGACATACCCTTGCATTTGCTCCGGAGCGGGCACGCTGGCATACCAGAGTTTCCAGCTTTCGCCATCCTGCACAGCTTCCTGCAACTCCTCAACATGCTCAATAGACAGCGGTTCTAACCGAATATACTGCCCTTCCAGCACGGTATTTTTTATCCACATAGTTTACATCCTGGTGTTATAGATAAGAGTGTTTAAACTGCGCATACTGCGTTGAATTCAGGAAACTCTCACTGTTACTGATATCTGCCAGCTCTTGTTCAGAAAACTGAATCTCAAAGATGTCTTTCATAAAAGTCAGTAGCTCAACTGCAGCATCGTGTTCACCAGTGATGAACGCAACCTGTAACATGATCAGATAACCATACGCGCCTGAAGCATTACGATACAAGGCATCTAAAGCGATACCAAACGCTTCGCGTTTCTGTCCAAGTTGAGCCAGCACCATAGCTTTTTCCATCAAAATTGGCGGGCTAAAACGTATATCCTCAGGCAGCTGTTCAAATTTAGTTAGTGCCTGCTCATATTGCCCCATAGTGCGATACAGATTTGCTTCAAATAAGCCCTGATAAGCCTGATTCCCCTCCTGAAGCAAGGTTTTGCATAATTCCTGATGCTGCTTACCATCACAGGTTTCTATAGAGCGAAATAAGGTTTCATGAACAATGGGCAATGATTTTAGCTCTGAGGGCAATTGTTGGTACTTTTCCAGCGCCAACTGCGATTCTTTTTTCTCCATAAGATCCGTGATCGCTGTTACCACTTCTTCGTGTCCGGCCGCTTCAATCTGCTGATCATATTGCGCGAAAAAGCGCACTACGCTGGAGCGATAGCTTCGGTTGTTCACATCAACCAATTTATAGCCTTGTTTTGTGAGGGTAATATCCACCAGCGCAAAGGTACCGTTGTCATGCGAGAAGATATACTGGCTAAGCCAGTAGTCACCTTGCTCACGACTGTGGGTATAGAAAATGTGGTCAAATGAAGACAAGCCCATCATCGCCCCGGCTGAGACGAACGCACTTTTCAACGCAAACTTGGGATCGTCTATTCCCAGTTCATTTTTTACATAAGTTTCACTTGCATCTCGGTCGATGAGTTCTAAAAATGCATTTTCGTTGGGGTTATTCAGCACATACTCCACCTTTTTGTTCGCTTCATAAACCGATGCTGACGATTCAATAAAAGCGGTTTTTTTGGTGGACGCACACCCAGACACAACCAAGATTAAAACCAGCAGACTTAATATGCGCTTCATAGTGATTCTCCGACAAATTTCATCTTAGTTTTGTTCTCAAGTTGCTTAACAAAATCCTTAAATAAGGTGTAGTGAGGGTTAGTCGTCACTTCGCTGACTGTGCCGCCAAAACCACTATACTTGTTGGCCTGTTTAAGCTTACTTAGATGCGCAGGCACCGCCTCAACCGGCACGGACTCCTGAAGGGCCTCATACTGAGCGTGAAAAGTCACTCGGCGGCGGTCATACTCCATGGCACTATCGATTCGCACATAAGGATCGGCAAAGGATTTTTGATAGGCCAGCGCACTGAAGTCAATATCTGACGGCATGAGCAAGGTGACACGCTGAGACAAAGACAGTGGATATACTTTGGCCAGTGGCTGCTTACGGCGCACGGTTTGAGGTAATTTAACGTATTGGCTGACATTACCTGCGGCAAGGTAGAATTCAGCAGCCCCATCTTCAAGTGGTTGCCAGAAATCAGGCACCCAGTAAGATTCCACCACAGTGATCACGTTGTCCTGGCGATTATCCGCAAAGCTAATCGGTGCTTTAACCTGTACGCCGGGATAAAATTGCGCATAATAGTTTAGCGAATGATCCTGAAACACCTTTTTTTCTGAAGAGGCCAGTTGATATCGCAATCGTTCAGCCTGCCAGCCATAATACTGTGACTCAATCCGCCATTGTACGGGCGACACATAATCAGGGGCGATAATCATCTCATTAATATCAATACCATGGCGTGCCGATTTTACGGTTACTGTGGTCAGAGCGCCTGACTGGCTATCCACCAGCAAAGCGCTGCCATAATCAGGTTGATACAAACTAGACAAGCTGCTGCCCTGATAGTTAATCGTCGGATCAACCCAGAATGTCTCGCCATCCAATGTAAAGTGAGTAATGACATGGTTAAAGGCGCTGTGCGTTGGCAAATACTCACTAATATGGGCACGTTTATCCGTCGACACCAAGGCAGGTTGGGCGTCTATATCTAGCTCACGCAGCAAGGTATTCAGTAGCAGCGTTTTATCTTTACAGTCACCAAAACGTTTCTCAAATACCTGGTGAGGCATGTTAGGTTGATGCGAATTGACACCCAGCTCAAGGCCCAGATAACGGATTTCATCCTGTACAAAGGTGATCGCTTGCTCAATTGCCTGATGCTTTGGCAATGCTTTAAGTTCAGCGATATAGGCCTTAAGTTCTGGGCTATGTTCAGTGTTTACCTGAAACAATTGCGCCGCCCAGTCCTGCACTTCCAGCCAGGAATTAAACTCGGTGAATTGAATATAAGGAAAAGGGCTGAACCAGCCAGGTAGTTCGTTTTCAACGGTATGAGCTACGCTGTTTTCGACACGAACCGTAAAGGTTTGCGTACCATCGCTTTTCTGGTGTTGCACCTCGGCATTAGGGTTACCGAATACTTTGTACGCTACTTGTTTATCATCTGGTAAGGTGAGCTTAAAGGTCAACAGATCGACCGCAACGCCCCAGCCAAGGTTATCAAAGTAGCTGAAACGATCACCCAATACCGGGTTTTTGCCGGACAAACTGTAGCTGTAGTCAAGTTCGTCGCCGACGCGGATATCCTGAAGCAAGATCAAGGCATCAAACAAACCCAGATACATATTATTTTGCTGGTCATCTTCCGCGTTGATCACTTTAATATCCTGCGGGGTTAACTGATAAACCGCTGTGCCATCGCGAAAGACAGTGACATTGTGAAATACCAGTTTTTCATACGCTGGATTGAACCGCACTCTGACAGTACTGCCTTCCTGAACGCCGGCAGCATCGGTAAACACATAGCGGTTATGAGAAAAGGACGTCTGCTCTGCGTCGTCACTCACCTGACTGTCGACCAGTCGATAATGAAGCGGCTTGCGCAGGCTTTCAGGTAATGCCGTTAATGGCTGCTTAGTAACCCAACCAGGGGCAGACGAAATAGTCACATCAGGACGCTCACCGAGTGCCTGGACAGGATTAAACCAAACCATCAGAACGATGGCGAATATGATGTATAGCTGCTTCATAATACTCAACTTTTTGCTCTTCCCTGAACAGCTTGCAGAGCTATCAGGCTTCTTTTGGCACGAAAACGCGTCAGTTTATACAGACCGACATAGGCAAGCAAGGTACTCAGGTAACACTTTGTTAATCACCAACGCGACCACCTGCCCAGTCATGGCGTAGTGACTCTAGGGGTTAATGGCTTTCTCAGAATAAGCCTGCGTGCCCCATAAAGGCACCGTCGACAAACTATGTTTAAAGCTACCCGAGGTTTCTTTAGTGGTATAAGAGAGGTACATCAAGGTCTGATGTTCGGAATCATAAATACGCCTGACCTTCATGGCTTTGAAAAACACACTTTTTGACTGTTTGAACACCACTTCACCAGACTTGCTTTTGTCTATCTGGGCTATCATTTGAGGCGTGATTTCTCCGGTCTGACGACAGGCAATAGAGCTGTCGCTGGGATCTGACAAACTAAGATCGGCCTCAATGCTGGCAACATGACACGTTACGCCTGTGACAATCGGATCCGTCATTGAATGCAACTTGATGTCCTTCAATGTAAACAGACCAAGAGATACATCGCCCACTTCACTGTCTGAGCAGGCACCAAGTAACATCATTGCTGGAAGCAGTAGTAGTCTTTTTTTCATTCTCTTTCCTGAGATATGTGATTTTATTCAGTTTACCATTGTTGCACAAACCTGCTATTAAAAATATGGCTGACACAGTAAGCCACTGGTATTTATTACAAATTGGTCTAGCTTTATGAATCTATTCATCACCGTTCAAGGTAACCCATGGAACTGACACACCTTTCAAAAGCCACAGCCAAAAAACTAAAATTACTTGTAGAGCGCATTGAAGATAGCCATATTCCCCCCTCAATGCTGGATGAAACCCTGAATATTGCCACCTGGAATATCCGCGACTTTGGCAAACGCAGCCGCAGTGAGCTGGCCATTGCTCTGATCACGCGTATTCTTTACCAGTTTGATCTCATTGCCATTACCGAGCTCAGAGATGATTTAACCGACTTCAAACGCGTGATGCATATGCTGGGCCCGAACTGGCAATTTGTGATCAGTGACTGGCAGAGTGACTTTGGCGGCAACTGGGAACGCACCGCCTTTGTATATGACAAGCGCATGGTCCAGTTTACCGGCCTCGCCGCAGAAGCGCAGCCCGACAGGCAAAAAGTAGGTGACCAGTACGTCAGCGAGCAATCCTGGTGGCGTGCCCCCTATATGGCCTCATTCAAAGCTGGCAGTTTTGATTTCATGATGCTGGCCATGCATGCCCGTTGGGGCACCCGCCCGGGTCGCGAACAGGAGCTGGCCAGTTTTGGCGACTGGATAAAAAGCCGCTGGATAGACAACGCTGACACGGTATTTGATGAAGATCTCATTGTAGTGGGAGATTTCAACATTCCCCGAATTGGTGATCGCTATTACCAGGCGCTCACCCAGTCAAGCGGATTACAGATGCCAGTGGCGCTGGCAGACATCAATGACACTGCAGCAAGTGCCGGTAATAAACGCTATGACCAAATTCTGCATCGTGCCAGACATGCGTTTAGTTACGCCGACCAGGGCGGTGTAATTGACTTTGCCGCCAATGGTCTGATGGCAGCGTTATTCGATGATACCGGCATCCCTGAGAGTAAATGGACCTATGAGCTGAGCGATCACTTCCCGCTCTGGGTGCAGATCAATACCAATAACGAGCTGGCCATACTTAACAACATCATTCAAAACGAGTAACAAAATATTACCTAAATAATAGACAAGTATTTCATTTAATAGCACAATGCGTTTTGACGAATGATACCCGTCAGCTTGATAACCTTGCCTGCATTGAGGTATGGAATGCTGTCGATGGCAACAAATGTGTCAGCACCTGCCTGTGACTCAGGTGCTGTATGACCCCATCTTTAGCCATGTAAGCAGCAGCGCTCCCCCCCAAACAGGCAGGATATTAACGCATTCTGCTGTGGTATCTTTGTTGAACAATAAAATACCAATTTCACTTAATACCTGTTCAATTTGAAGGAGCAAATATGACGCTAACGGCGTTAAAAATTTCTCATTTAGAACAACTAAATAGCAAAATTTTTGCCTTGTTATCGACGATATTTTCTCGCCTCAAATTAGAACACTTAATTAAGCAAATTGGTATAAGTGTAACGACGACTTCAATAAGGAAGAAGCAATGAAAGACACGAAAACCCTCACGTTAACTCTAATCTCTGGCGCGATGGCGTTATGTGCTATTCCTCAGGCCCTGGCCTCTCAATGCGACATTGTGATCCCTTCAAGCCATCATTTGATCGATGGCGACGCGCTGGCAGTGGTTGCTGGTGACACCATCTGCCTGGCAGCCGGGGAACGTGGTCCGCTGCGTATTCGCAATGTGCACGGTGAAGCAGGTAACCCGGTCGTGATCCGCAACGAAAATGGCACGGTTACAACTACACCTTACGAGTACAGTATTGCCGTGGAGAAATCCTCTCAATTGCGCATTACCGGCAGCCGTGATGAAGCTGGCTATGGTATGCGTCTTGGCGGCACAGTAGGCATTGGTGGGCTAAGCGAGTACATTGAGATTGATAATCTAGAGATCTACCGCGCGCGGTTTGCAGGCTTGCTGATTAAAACAGATCCAACCTGCGATCCGGCCACCTGGCAGGAAAACTTCACAATGCGTGGACTCAGCGTTCACCACAACTACATTCACGACACAGAAACAGGCGAAGGCATGTACATCGGCTACACAGGGAAGAGCCGCAAGCTGGAGTGTGATGGTGTCGCAACAACGGTATATCCGCATAAGCTAACTGACGTGGATATTTACAACAACACCCTGGAGAACATTGGTGCCGATGGCATCCAGCTTAACTCAGTGGCTGGGGATGCAACGATCCGCAACAACAAAATCTACCGCACTGGCGTAAGTCCCTTCGATCCTAAATATCAGAACACAGGTATTCAGGTTGGCGGTGATCATGTGACAGTATCAGACAACCTAATCTATCGTAGTGGCGGCAATGGCATGATGCTAGATGGCGACGGTTTGAAGATTCATAATAACCATATTCTATACGCAGGGGAAAACGGTATTTTTGCCCGTAATCCAGCGCAGCAAGACAACACGGTATCTGGTGGCGATGCCCATGAATATAGTGAAAACCTCATTGTGCACCCACTTAGTTACGGGATTAAGCTTTATGCAACGAATACGGCTACCCCTAACTTGATCAAAGAAAATACCATCGAGAACCAGGGTCAGGTTGATGCAGCTAATCGCCCGATGACCTACTCTTATCTGAACAATAATGTACTCAGACTAGAGCTAAACAACCGTCATTACGTGGTTGAGTAGCCAGCTCGCTGATTTTTAAACAGTAGAGCATAAACAGGCTCTACTGTTCATATCTCCCATCCAAAGTTACAACTTATCAGCTACCGGCATGGCCGAAACGTACTGATTAAGCAGTGGATTTTGATGTACACGCGCGATACTCTGCTGGAGATCAGCCAGCTGACTGCCGTCAAGACGTTGCTGTTTTACCTGCCTTAGGGATAATGGATTAATGGGTTTGCCATGCCTGTGCACTTCATAGTGTAAATGACGCGCCTGAGACAATCCTGTGTTACCCAAATAGCCAATTACCTCCCCCTGTCTGACACGGGTGCCTGGTTTCACTCCCTTTGCAAACCCATTAAGGTGTGCATACAGCGTGTCATAGCCATTCGCATGGCGGATCACAACCCGATTGCCGAAGCCACCTCCCCACCCTGCTTTTTTAATAGTCCCGTTACCGGCGGCAAAGATAGGTGTACCAACAGGTGCGCCAAAATCAAGCCCGGCATGCAAACGGGTGTATCCCAAAATAGGATGTTTACGACTACCAAAAGTTGACGATAATCGCGCGCCATTTAACGGAGTTTTAAGTAAAAAGCTTTGTGCCGGGCGACCATCTGCAAAGTAAAAGCCGCTTTGCCCGCCCTCAGTGTGATGGTGGTATACAGCCAGATCCTCTCCCTGATTTTGCAATCTGGCGAACTTTAGCTGGCCCGCTTTTTCAAGCTGCTGTTGCAGGCCATCCTTCACCGATAAAATAGCTTTGTCGTACATCATAGTTAATGCATCGCCCTGATGTATTTCGCGCTGAAAATCCACAAAGTGTGAAAACACCGTGATGGTCTGATTGATCACATCCAATGGCACAGAATCCTCAACCAGTGACTCATATAAGCTTTGTGTGATTGCGACATCATGGACAGACTGGGCCTGACGAGTGTCCAGTTGATAGAGACGCTTGTGCCACTGGCCCGTCATCGACACATTCAGGCGCTGCGCGAATCCGGTTGCTAGGGTAATAGAGCTCAGTTTGCCTTTTGTGATATCAATTTTTATCTTTTGCCCAACCGGTAGCTGACTCAGGTTCACCTCAGGTGCCATTAACTTCTGTAAATTAAACACCTGCCGTTCGCTCACACCATAAGGTTTCAGCAAAGCAGTGAAAGACTGGCCCGCTGACAGCGTCAGGATCTTGTGCTCAGTGTTTGGTGAATGCTCAGGTGCAGCGGGTGACTGAGCGGCGGCAGGTTGCTGAGCCAACACCGGTTTGCCATTGTTCTGGTTCAAATTAGGCTTCTGTTCAGCGACAACTGACGTAACCACATTATCACATTGCTCAGAGGCCTGTTCAGGTAAATCAGACACAAGGGTGCTTAACACCATGCCCAGAGGTATGGCGATCATCAAATGGTATTTCATAATTTAGTCCTTTGGAAAAATACTCAGCGGATCAAGGCGTTTTCCGTCAACCAGGATCTCCAGATGTAGATGAGCCCCGGTCACCCGGCCACTGTCACCTAAAGTGCCGATGACCTCTCCAGCAGATACCCAGTCACCTTGTGACACAGCAATACTATCCAGATGGGCATATAAACTCTGGTAACCATTGCTGTGCTGGATCAGTACCGTTTTACCATAATTTTTTGCCAGGGTTATCTCATCGGCCACCAGCACTTTTCCCGTTGCCATCGCGCCAAGAGGCGTACCTTTTGCTGCAACCATGTCAAGCCCACCGTGAGGTTTGTGATTACGAAAGGCCCATACGTGACCAAAGTGAGAACTGATCTTGTAATCATTCATTGGTAGTTGCCAGTTAGGTGTCTGAGGACTTAATAAGGGTCTCACCTGGAAAGAGACGAAAGCGCTAAACATGGCGATCGCCAGTATATTAAGTGTGACAAAACGATGCCGCGTTTTCACTGGCTTCATGATTTGCACCAGGCGACTTTTATAATCAGCCAGGGATAATGCCTGCGATGCAAACCCGGCGACTGCATTGGGTGTCTTGTTTAGTGTGCTGTGCTTCAGGGCATCCAGTAAAGTGGCTGCGTACTGTTGCCGTTCAATGCCGTAACGTCCTATGGTTTGCGCATCACAGCGTGCCTCCATGGCATTAATGAACGCAGCTTCCATCCTCGCAATAGCTGGATTAAACCAGAACAGGCATTTGAGTACTTGCCATACCATAAGGGCAATATGATCTCTGTGAGCCAGATGCGTTACTTCATGCAGCAGCAGAGTCCTCTGTTTATATTCAGGTAAAGTCGCAAAGTATTGCGGCATCACGATAGTCGGCTTTTTAACCCCCATAGCAAACGCCGTACAATTCAGAGGTAGCACGTATACGGGCACTTGACGGCCTTTGATCTGAGTAAGCGATGAAAAAGACGCACTAAGGTCTGCCTGGAGCGGCTCGGCACTGCTCATTAAAGCGCGCAGGCTGGCAAGTTTGTTGAGTAAACACATCCCCTTACGAATGCTTTGCAGTACCATCACGAATATCAGCGCGATAAATATCCACAAACCGTTCCATTGGTTCTCAGTCGTCAGCATTATCTCAGTGCTTAACTGCAGCTTTCCCGCCTGCTCACTAAAATCATACAACACCGCCGGGATCACTTCATCCAGCGTCATCTCAGGGAGCGGTGCAAAAGGCACAAAACTGAGCACTAACAATGCCCACCATAGGCCGGGGGCGAACGGGTGGTGACGACTCAGAAAGCGACCCACCTGCACCAAGGCACCACATACGAGGCACCACACCAGTACCGAGAGAAGAAGAGAAAGTAACGTTGCCAAACTCATTTTATTAGCCCCGCTTATCCTGCTCAGATAATGATTCCAGCAAGTGCTCGAGCTCTTCCAGCTCCTGTGATTCAATCAAACGACTGTCAGCAAACATAGCAACTGGTAATGGGCCATCCAGTTCCAGTACATTTTTAGCAAATTCCTGAGCGTAAGCGGCCAAAGTGGGTACTTTCTCAACCTTTGCGGTGTACGACTTTTTATTGCCTTGCTCACCAATGCTCAACAAGCCCTTATCGCCCATGCGCTCAAGTGTTTTACGTGTTGAAGAATATGACCAGTTGAAACGATCAGCGATGGCGTCGTGAATCTCTTTTGCAGTACGTGGCTCCTGTTGCCACAGTAGCTTGAGGATTTCTAGTTCGGTGGTGTTGGGTTTCATCTCTATTATTCTTTTGATGTGACACTTGTCGCACTTTAACAGTTAAAAAAGTGCGACACAAGTCACACTTTACAGAAACTGCTATAGCATGGTTTCCAAACAACTGAAAATTAGCCTTTTCTTGCTAACCTCTGACTTGCAGGCAATACTATTTATATCTTTGTAAACCTGTGACTGTGGCAAAAGTTGACCTCAAACAACCGCCGTTTTGCGAAACTTGATACTTTTATGACAGTTAAGTGATACGGGCAAGCTGCTTATTTCTGTGATGTTTGCCCAATAAAATGGGGCAAGCAATGGCAGAGACATTTCAGTTATTAGGTAGTTTGCTTGGCGGCCTGGGGATTTTCCTGGTTGCCATCGGTATGATGACCGACGGCCTGAAACTCGCTGCGGGAAGTTCGCTACGTAAAGTACTGGCGACCTGGACTAAAACCCCGCAGCGGGGCATCGCTTCAGGTTTTTGTATGACCGCGCTGGTCCAATCTTCCAGTGCAGTCACCGTGGCGTCGCTGGGTTTCGTTAATGCCGGCCTCATAACCATGCATCAGGCACTGGGCATAGTTTATGGTGCCAATGTTGGCACCTCCGTCACTGGTTGGCTGGTTGCCGCAGTGGGCTTTAAGTTCAATATTCAAGCCATTGCGTTACCTCTAATTGGTTTAGGCGCGTTGATGAAACTGCTTCGACCACAAACCCGGCTCGCATCCGCAGGGCTCGCACTGGTCGGCTTTGGCTTGTTTTTCATTGGCATAGATATACTTAAAGGCGCATTTGAACATGTCGTCACAAGGTTTGACCTAAGCCAGTTCACTGCTCAGGGTCTGACCGGTATGCTGACATTTCTACTGGTCGGTATTGTCATGACCACACTTACACAGTCGTCCAGCGCCTCCATTGCGCTCACTATCACGGCAGCAGCCAGCGGCATGATAGGTCTCTATGCGGCTGGAGCCATGGTCATAGGTGCGAACATCGGTACTACCTCAACCTCTGTACTGGCAGCTATTGGCGCCACTTCTAATGCCAAGCGCGTGGCTGCGGCTCAAGTCGTTTTTAATGCACTCACGGCACTTGTCGCCTTTGCAATATTGCCCGTACTATTTTACCTGATAACCCAGCTCACCAGCTTTTTTAACCTGACAGCCAACCCTGCACTGTCTCTGGCACTATTTCATACCCTGTTTAACATGTTAGGCGTGATACTCATTTTTCCACTCAACAATCGCTTGGCTGGTTTTTTGATGAAACGCTTTTGTAGCGCCGAGGAAACTGCCTCCCGGCCACGCTTTTTGGATAGAAACATTGCCCAGACCCCGGCACTGGCAACCAATGCAGTGCTGCTCGAAACTAAGTTAGTTGCCGATAAACTGCTGGCACAATACGAAAAATCCCAGCAACCTCTCGATAGCCTGGCCATAGAGCAGGAAATACATACCATCCAGATGTTATGCCAGCACATTACTAATTTCATTGTTACTGTTGAGCAATCAGCTCTGTCTGAAGAAACCACGGGTTTGCTGGCAAAATTAATGCGCATTGAACACTACCTGTTTACCTGCTGCCATTGTGTTGAAAAGCTCGCTCAGCTACAACCACAAAAAGCATTAGCCGAACATCCTGAACTGCATGCCCAGCTCGAAGAATACCAGTCTCAGCTAGGCCACTTTATGAGGACCAGCTTAGAAACACCATCAATGGACACAGAATCGTTTAAGGCCGCTCTCAGAGCACTGCAACAGCTACACGACGACGTCAAAGACGATTTGATCCTTGCCGGCACCAACGCTACTTTGCCAATTGACAATATGGTCCGCAATATTAATGGTTTGTCCGATATGTGGCAGCTAACCCAGCAATGGCATAAAGCTATGCTGTTGTTATACCTCATTGACGAGCAGCTTAATCCAAACGCCTCTCCATAGTACTGTGGAGGCACAAAGCTTGAGTGCGAGTAAGAATAAGACAAAAGCGCCGGCGTAATCCCGGCCCTTGTACCATTCAGGCAGATAACTGATCTGCAAAAGTCAGGATGTTAAAAGTCACCTTTAAATTAAAGCACACCCGACGGGTCTCAGTACAGATTAACGCCGACCACCATGTCTCACACCTGCTGATTTATAAAATGCTAAGCACAGTCTAAAACCCTCTCTTATTGAGACAGGCAGTTGCAATTTTGCTAGCATGCCTGTTGTCTGATATATCTTTGGAAACCTTTACAATTGCGCCTTTTATCTCACTTACTTGCTTCATCTGTTTTACTGTCGGCAGTCATAGCCGAGGCAGCCCCAGTATACGTACAAGCTGGGCCTGGAAGTTTTAATCACGCAGCTCTCGACTTGCTGGAAGACCGTAACGCAGAGACCTTTCAACGCCTTTACTCGGGCACGCCTGATAATACTTACGCAACAGCTGCTGAAAATAATGCGTGGGCTTTCAGCGCACTGGCCAACTCCACCATCGAAGGGCAACTGGTCCCGGCCATTGTGAATGCAATGCGCAGCTATCGGGTCATTGAACTCAAAGCGTCTGTGCATATGCCCATCGAAATGTGTGTATTCGGATTAAACAACACCAGTAAAATCACGCATGCAGCCTCTCACCCGGCAGCTCTGAAACAGATCAACCGGTGGCTCAGTGTGCATCAGATAAAAACCAAACCTGTGCCAAAAGGCACCAACGAAGCGGCTCGCCTACTCGCTGATGGCCAGTTTGACCAAAACACAGTTGCAATCGGCAGTTGCGCACTTAAAGCAGTGTATCCTAAGCTGACATTGCGTGAAGTGGGCATTCAGGATAACGCAGATAACCAAACCTTATTTGGCTTAATGAAGTTGGAAAAACGGCCTCACAAAGTCAACGTGGACGAAGCACGCGCAGCACTAAAACAGGTCGTGGTTCATGCTCAAACACAAATAAAAGCACGAGCGGACTCCGGTAAATCTGTGTTTTCGTTAATTGATAAGCGCCTTGCTCAAATGCAGTCTGTGGCGCTATTTAAAGCCAACAAGCACAAACCCATTGAAGACTTATCCCGTGAAGTTGTAGTGCTCTCACAAGCGCTGGAACAAGCCAGACAGCAATGCCTGGATACAAATAGTGTGAAGGCATTTTTTCAGGCACAGATGGATGCGGCCAAGGCGATTCAATATCGATATCGCGCACAATGGCTGGCTGAAGGCGTGCCCAACAAAACGGCAGATCTCACCAAATTAAGACATAGCCTGAATCATCTCGGCTCAGCCATACTCGAAACACTGACCAGTCACCTGGCAAAACATGGCAACTTAACCCCGGAACTGGAGCCTGTTTTTAATGCTGTGCTAGTCACCGATAACTTAACAGGCAAGGACAAACAAAGACTTTACCGAGCATTACAAAGCGTGCGCAGGGTTAAGAACTGCCAGGCAACCGACTAATCGGATCGCACTGATTTACCTTTATCCACCCGCCCTTGGCGCCGATAAAGCAGAACGGGCTGATATGATCAAAAAAATACCGCCACTACATTGATAGTGACGGTATTTTTGCATGTTTAGACAATTGTAATGCCTCTAAAAAATCTCAGGGTTGGTTACTTCTTAATACGACGAGTAAACAACGCCAAAGACATCAGCAACAAGGCAAAGGAACCAAAAGAACCGCTGTCCTTTTTAGGCTGTTCTGCTGTTACATTATTGCTACTGGCAGACTTTTCTACAGCAACTTTAATGGTCTCAGTTGACGATAAGCCAAAGGAGTCAGTTACTGTAACGGCAAATTCAAGCACCTCACTCTGAGTGATATCAGGTGCTGTTACACTTAATTGTGCATCACTACCAGAAACATTCACACTGGTCCCGGATACCTGTTCCCAGCTGTATGTCAGCGTATCACCTTCCGGGTCAACAGAAGCCGATGCGTTTAGTTCAATATTTTGACCCGCGGCAACCAAAGTTGAGTTGGCTGTCAACGTAACCTGGGGTGCTTTGTTTTCAACAATCGCTACCGTAAACAACTGTGACGATTTGGCACCATACTCATCTTCTGCTGTGAACTCATACACCAGAGTTTGACCAATCTGCTCTTCACCCGCCTTCAAATTCATGATGGCTGTCTCAGCAATGGATGCCGAGTCATCGCTTGAAAGATTTACCCAAGTGTAAGACAACGCATCGCCTTCAGGATCGATCGTCGCACTTGCATCTAGTGTAAACTCAGAGCCACCTCGAACCTCAATGCTCGCCTCAGCGACATTGATCACTGGTTGCTTGTTTTCATCGATGGTCACAGTAACATGTTGTTTAGATACTGCACCGTACTCATCAGTTGCAGTGACTTCAAATACCTGAGTTACGGTCTCATTGACTAACGGCGCTACAAAACTAAACGCTTCTTCAGTGCTCAATACAGTTTCAGGTGCATTGATATCAGTCCAGGCCAGCGTATAACTGTTTCCTTCCGGATCGCTAGTCCCAGTTGCATCAAGGGTAATCTCCATACCACTTCTTACACTGAGTTCTGCCTCTGCAAGCTTGATAGCAGGGCTTAGATTTTCACGCATTTTTATGTTCAGTGCTTTGAGCACAACATTATCATTACCATCACTGACGGAGCCATCTTTGAAGTACTCAAACATCACAGTATTTAAGCCTTTACCCAACTCAAATGAAGCTGACTCATACGAATTGGATTCACCACTCTGTCTTAGCACTTGTTCACCGTTGATATAAAAAGTGAAAAAGTCATAGCCAAGTTCCGATGAAAGCAGGTACTCGAAATCAATGCCCATAGCCAGATCATGATTGATTTCAGCCATCAAAATAGTTTTCTGTGACGACTCATTCAACCCTGGGGTTTCCGACCCGTCTGTTATGTCACCACTCACCAGAAGTGGTGTTTGCGTATTGTCCGCAGCAGTCTCTTCACTGATGAACCACGGTGCGTCACCACCTGTGTACCATTGCACGAAAGACTCTGAAGACATGTGTGCGTTGATATCGACCTGGCTGGCTGGGATCTTCTCGTAGCTATAGGTATGGCTGCGCGACGATACGTCCTGGTTTACCAGCTCAGCGCTCAAGGTAAACTGCCCCTCTTTAATGCTGTCCGATGTAGAAACCAATACATCGCATTGCTGACCTGGCTCAATCGCAGCAGTAGTACAGTTTTCAGATGCGATACTCACACCGGCAGACGCGTCAGATAGCAGAATAGCTGCGATATCAACTGTAAGGTCTGACTTGTTTTTTAAGGCAATTGACACTGTAGTATCTGGCTTGTCTGCGAGTACTGTATCAGCAGCTTGGAACCCTACGTACTGCTGATTTCGAATCACCCACTCATTTAAAGCAGCAACATCAGCATATACACCGGGTTTGAATTCATAAGCACACCCCTCTCCCCAGCTAACGACACCAACCTGGATCCAACGGCTATCACGATTGACGATCAGAGGGCCGCCACTGTCCCCCTGACAAGAGTCTTTACCCCCCTCATCGAATCCGGCACAAATCATACTATCTGAAATGCTACCATTGTAATGCTGGGCATCATTACAAACCTCGTTTGAGATATAAGGCACGTCCACTTCATGGAGTTTATCTGGCGAAGGGCCACCTGCATATAGCGCCCCCCACCCCATCACTTTAAAGTTCTCACCCACAACATAACTGCGTTTCAGTTCAGGGTCTGCCAGTTCAATCGGTGTTATTCCTTCAACAGGTGATTCCAGAGTAAGAACCGCAATGTCATTGTTATAGTTATATTGATCACGATAGCGTTCATGCATGACGATATCAGTTACTTTATAGAGCTGTCCCTGACTTTCATCTGTCAGGTCATGACCACCAAACCTCACCGCAAAGTCACTGGCACTCCAGCCTTCAACACAATGAGCTGCAGTCAACACTTTATTCGGCGCAATCAGAGAAGAGCCACAATAGTGGCCATAGTTATCACCATCAAAAAGTTGTAGGCTACCCATAAATGGATAGGCAAATGGTATTGTTTCCCCCCCACCCACAATTCTAACATCGCCCATAGCGGCACGTGGTTGCGGTTGCAGCTTCTCCTTCGCAAGCGCTACCCCAGTCAGGGAAGTGGATGCTAAAGTGAATAAGAGTACTTTTTTTATTGTCGATTCCATGTAGATTATCCTGATTTTAAACTACTTGTTTACTTAGTGCTAAACAATCAACAAATTACCACAGATTGTTCCTGAATATAAAACAAAATACGCAAGATATTGTCACTTGAACAAAAAAAGTACTAACAAAAAAAGAAGTGCCCTGGGTTCTAGAGCGTTAGTAACAAAAAGAAAGGCAATTTCTGAGGCGTAACTATCTAATATCTATAAAATTACTGACCGAAGTCATTCGGCCAGTAAATCTTAATAAACAGCTCATGGGCCTCATAGTCGGGCCCGTGATCGTTTAATTAAAGTGTGTCATCCAGCCACTTAAAGAATTCACGTTGCCAGACAATGCCATTTTGTGGTGTGAGTACCCAGTGGTTTTCTTCAGGGAAGTACAGGAAGCGGCTTTTCAGACCACGCAATTTCGCTGCCTGGAATGCCTGGATCCCCTGCTCCAGCGGTACCCGGTAATCTTTACCACCGTGGATAACAAACATAGGTGCATCCCATTTATCCACATAGCTGATTGGATTAAAGGCCCCGTAAGTTTTATCGGTTGCAGCGTTTTTCTCCCAGTACGCACCGCCAAACTCGTGGTCAACGAAGAAGATTTCTTCTGTGCTACCGTACATGCTCCGCAGGTCGAAGATACCGCAATGTGCGATAAAGGACTTGAATCGACCATCGTGATTGCCTGCCAGGTAAAAAGCGGAATAACCACCAAAACTAGCACCGACCGCTGCGATACGAGTTTTATCGACATAAGACGCTTTAGACACCTCATCAATGGCATCAAGGTAATCTTGCATCACTTTACCACCCCAGTCCTGAGTGATGTCTTCATTCCACTTAACCCCATGTCCTGGCATACCACGACGATTAGGTGCAACCACAATATAACCTTGCGACGCCATTACCTGGAAGTTCCAACGGAAAGAGTAAAACTGTGAGAGTGCAGACTGAGGGCCACCTTGCAGATACAATAAAGTCGGGTACTTCTTCGATTCATCGAAGTTTGGCGGATAGATAACCCAGGTCAGCATATCCTGGCCATCTTTGGTTTTTACCATCTGCTTTTTAACGGTTGGCAGGTCCATATTGGCATAAAATGCATCATTGACCTTAGTCAGTGCGCTCAGCTTTTGGCTTTTTAAATCAAAGCGGTAAATTTCTTTCGCTTTGTTCATACTATTACGCGTTACCACCAGCTGTTTATCCAGTGCCGCCACAATGCCATTCACATCGAACTGACCCCGGGTGAGCTGCTTAATAGCCGGTCTGGCTTTTGGATTGGTAGTTACAGATACCTGGAACAACTGGATTGTGCCGTCGGTTGGCGCCACAAAGTAAATGTGTTTACCGTCTTCGCTCCACTTAAAGCTGTTTACGGTGCCATCCCAGTGTGCGGTCAAATTAATATTTTGACCCTTAACTCTGATGATGATGTCGTTTTTATCAGCTTCGTAACCTGGTGTGGTCATTTGCAACCAGGCAAGATGCCCTTTTGACGAAAATGCAGGATACTTGTCATAACCAGGGTTGCTTTGTGTCAGGTTAGTAGTCTGCTTACTGGCCAGGTTATAACGATAGATATCGGTATTGGTACTGGCGACATATTCTGCGCCGGTGAGCTTTTTACTCACATAGTAGATATTCTCGCCTTTAGGTCCCCAGATATAATCACTGCCGCCGCCAAATGGAGAAGTCGGGCTATCAAAGGGTTGCCCCAGCATAATGTCGACTTTTTCTTCTGTTTTCAGATCCTGATAAAACACATGCTTATAGTTGCCATCTTTCCAGGTGTCCCAGTGACGGTAGTTCAGGTCATCATACACATAGGCATTTGCTTGAGTCAGCGCCTTGTGTCTGTCAGAAGCCAGCACGGCTTCCACTTCAACCTTTTCGTGGAACAGTTTTTTGCTGCCATCAGGCGAGATTTTGCTGTTTGCCAGCAGTCCCTGGTAGGCGTCAAGAAGCTGAGGCGTTCCACCTTTGAGCGGCACCTGATAGACTTTGCTGTCAAAGTTGTTCATCTCAACACTGGGCATAGTCACTTTGTAAATGACGTGGGTTTTATCTTTATTTAGCCCCAATGCACTGACACGTTTTACCTGCCAAAGTTTTTCCGGCGTCATCACCTCTTTGGCGGCCACACCGGTCGTCATTGCCAGTCCCAGGCCAGCACTTACTAGAATTCGCAACATCGCGAAATACCTCCGAAAATTGAATCCCAGCTAGCCTACCTAAATTAACAGAAAGTTAAAAGAGATAGCGATGAGTGGCTTTGCTCTATACAGTTATGACCTATCAACTTAAATAGACAGCCCCCTCTGTCCTGTGATCTGAGCCATCCCGCCGACAAGCACGCGCTTGACCCCCAGCTCATCCGATTCAAGTTCAGCGGTGATACGCGAGGCACATCCCATCGCACGTCCTTGTTCAAACACAAAATGGTTGGACCGGGCAGGATACACATATTGATTTAAATAGCACGCCAGTGCCCCACTGGCGCTTCCTGTGGCTGATTCTTCCGGGATACCAAACAATGGCGCAAAGTTACGACAACGCGCCGTGAACACTTCACCGGCATCACTCAGCTCAAACGCATGCAAACCGATGACATCGTGTTGGCGGGAAAAGTCGCTCAGGGCCTGCTGGTCCACTTTAATCTTATCCAGATGCCCTGTTGCTACGGGTACAATGATATCCGGTAATCCTGTTGATATTATTTCGACTGGCAATTGAGTTGCGCTTAATATAGACACGTTCAGACCAATGAGGTCGGCAATCGTTTCGTAGTTAAAGCGCTTAATATATTGAGGGAGGTTTTGTGCCATCACTATGCGTCCATTTGCCTCGACTGTTACGCCAAGCTGACCCGCTTTGGTATTTTGCGTGTAATCCCCGTCGCTGATAAGCCCTTGTTCAAACATCACAGAAAACGCTGCTAAAGTGGCATGTCCACAAAAGTCGACTTCATCCGTTGGCGTAAAAAAAGACAACGCAAAATCGGCCTCGCTGTCTGATGAGACAAACGCGGTTTCAGAAAACCCCACTGACCGCGCAATGGCCAACTTTTGAGAGTCTGTCAGACCGTCAGCCTTTAGTACAACACCTGCAGGGTTTCCGCCCTTGCCTTGCTCTGTAAAAGCATTAACCAAATAAACTGTGAGATGATTCATATTTGTTCCTGTCTGCCATTGGACTCAGCTGATACCAGTCAGCCCATTTTAGGCTACGCATGTCATTTCATTGATTGAACTGAGTACGAGTGACCCACCAGCACAATAAAGATCCCGCAGTGACCATAAATACGCCCTGTATAAAGCTCTGTGATAACACTAACCCCAAGATCAGGGACGAAAGTGCCGTTGAAAGTACAGGTGTGAAATAAGACAAAGTAGCCAGCAATACCATATTGCCACCAATAATGGCGTAATTCCAAAGTGCATATCCACTTCCTAATGCAACGCCAGTCAACAATAGTAACCCGGTAGATTCAGCATCAAACACCATAGTGCTTTCATTACTCAGTCCGAATTTAAGCCATAAGCTTACGGCGGTCATTATAAAGAATAAGGTAATGGCATTTTGTCCGTTCCCGATACGTTTGGTTAAAATGCAGTAAAGTGCCCATAAAAATGCACCAACCAAAGCCATTGCATAGGTTACAGGGTTGGTGGCCACATTCGTGGCTATTTGTTGTAAGGTCAGTCCCTGCTCTCCTGTGATACTCCAGGCGACACCAAAAAAGGCCAGAAAAATACCTGGGTAAACCCACTTACTACATGGTTTGCCACTGCTGAGCACTGCCATCAGGACGGTCAGTGCCGGCCATAAGTAATTGATTACCAGCATCTCTACAGCCTGCTGCCGCGAGTTCGCCATTGCCAGTGCCAGCGCCAGACAGATCTCGTAAGCGACAAACAAACTGCCACCGATCAGGATATAACGTGGCGAATACAGCCTGAATTTTGGCACGCCCATCACTGCTACCAGAAATACAGATGCCACTGTATAAATCGAGGCTGCGCCACCTATAGGTCCCAGCATTTCAGTTACAGCACGGACTAATCCCATCACGGCGCTCCACAGCAAAATAGCGGCCACCCCAGCCAGGGTATATTGGTATGACTTGTTCATGATTTTAAACTATGTGTTGATGAACCCACGATATTCGGCATGGCAGAGGCACTGCGAAAAGAAAGCTCTGAGTAAATTAGAAAATCAAACTGTCGGCACGATACCTCGTGACTATGCGAGATAGCAAATTTTTATCCATAAATTATCCGACGTATCAGTTAATTGTCGGATAATTCTGCCACTTACCGCGTATCTATTCCAAAAAGTGTTATAACATATCATAAATAGGGGATGTATCGAGCGACGGTTTATATTTCTTATACAGGCGTATGGACGGTCAACGACAACAACGAGTAGAGTACCAAAACAATGAAAAAGCTTTCTATTTTAACATCTTGTATTGCGCTGGCATTGTCCGGTTCCGCACTTTCTGCTGAGTCTGAGCACACTAACAACACCCTCACTTATAAAGATCTGTTCAATATCGAGTATGCCGCCAACCCGGTGGTCATGCCTGACGGTAAGCAAGTTGTTTATGAACGCCGCAGCATGGATATCATGACGGACAGCCTGAAAAGGAACCTCTGGACAGTATCATTAGATGGTAAGACACACCTGCCATTGCTATCCGATTCTAAAAACCATTTCAGCCCGGTCTTTTCTCCCGACGGCACCAAAATGGCCTATCTTTCGAGCAAGGAAGGCAAAGTACAGGTTTATATGCGCGATCTGGCCACAGGCCTTACTGCACGGGTGACCGATGTCAGTATGACACCCAGTGGGTTGAGCTTCTCGCCAGATGGCAAGCAGCTGGCTTTCTCCATGTTTACGCCGGGCAAATCTAAGCCCCTGTTTAGCCTCGACTTTAAGCCCAAAGATGCTAAGTGGGCCGATAATGCTCAGTATATCGACCAAACTTTATTCCAGCGTGACGGTGCCGGAATGAAACGCCCTGGTAATATGCACGTCTATGTGGTCCCAGCAATTGGCGGGTCACCAAGACAGATCACCTCAGGTGCACATGACTTCGCGGGCGCTCTGGCCTGGACAAAAGATAGCAAGCAAATCATTGTCTCTGCCAATACCCACGATGATGCGCAGTTTGACGTTTTCAACAGCGATTTGATGGCGATTGATGTCTTAACTTCAAAAGTCACTGAACTAACTGCGATGTCTGGCCCAGAGGGCAGTCCAAAGATGAGCCCTAATGGCAAAAAGTTGGCATTTACTGGCTTTGAAGACAATGGTAAATCAAACCAGATCACTGAGCTGTATGTGATGAACCCGGATGGCTCAGACATTAAACGTCTGACACCTAATCTTGATCGTAGTGTTGGCAATGTAAAGTGGGCCGACAACAGCAAAGGCTTGTATTTCAGTTACGACAACGAAGGTAAAAAACACGTCGCGTATGTCTCTTTATCTGGCAAGATGAAAACGCAAACAGATGCACTGGGGGGCATGAGTCTGGGTCGTCCTTATACGTCAGGCCATTATGATGTGGCTGACAATGGGCAAGTTGTGTTCACTCAATCCACTGGCGTGCGCCCTGCCGACTTAGCGGTGATCTCCAAACGTGGGAAAGTCACTCAGCTGACCGACCTGAATAGCGATGTATTTGACCATAAAACGCTTAATAAACCTGAGCTGATGGAAGTGAAAAGCAGTGTCGATGGAAGACGCCTGCAAGCCTGGATAGTCACCCCACCAAACTTCGACCCCAAGAAAAAATACCCGCTTATCCTGGAAATTCATGGTGGTCCACACACGGCATACGGCCCTGAGTTTTCAACCGAAGTCCAGTTATTCGCCGCTGCTGGCTACGTCGTTGTCTACGGTAACCCTAGAGGCTCAACGTCTATGGGCGCTGATTTTGCCAACCAAATTGATAAAAACTACCCGTCAGAAGATTACAATGACCTGATGGATATGGTCGATGGCGTCATTGCCAAAGGGTATGTTGATGAGGAAAACCTGTTTGTCACCGGCGGCTCAGGCGGCGGGACGTTAACGGCCTGGATCATCGGCAAAACGGACCGCTTTAAAGCTTCGGTCGTAGCAAAGCCTGTTATCAACTGGACCAGCATGATCGGTGCTTCTGACATTTATACCTTCATGACACGTTACTGGTTTAGCGATCTGCCGTGGAATGACTACGAGCAATACTGGAACCGCTCGCCGCTTTCTTTGGTTGGTAATGTTAAGACACCCACTATGGTACTGACCGGTGAGCTCGACGTCCGTACGCCAATGGCAGAAAGTGAGCAGTATTATGGTGCACTGAGACTACAAGGCGTAGACAGCGCCTTTGTACGTATTCAGGGGGCTTATCACGGTATCGCAGCCAAGCCTTCCAACCTGGCACGTAAAGTAGGAAACATCCTGGCCTGGTTTGAGAAATACCGAACCGACAATAAAGAAGACTAAATCTTAGCGGCCACCTGCCATGCAGGTGGTGGCCGCTACTGAACAAACTGCCTTTTAAAAATTATGAATCTCATAAAGCTTGTTTTTTAGAAGCTGTCTGTTATTCATTGTCGATTATACTATGCCGTCGTTAATTTCAGTCGGACTTTTTGTTTATTAAAGGTTAGTAAGAAACAAGCCTCGCTAGTGCGAGGCTTTGGATTCAAAAGCGTTCAACTAGAGACTTACCACCAGCCTGATAACTCATCTCCTATTACCTTACCTTTGTCTTTATCTGAAAGCTTATAAAACTTTTCACGTTCTTCTGGTGAAGTCAGTGAAAAATTATTCATGATTAAACAAACTATAAAGTAGGGAATTATAATAATAAAAGTTAAAATAAGAAATAAACCAACTTGGTTATACCACTCAGATTTAAAACCAAAGAATATAGCTGGCGTTCCAATGACTAACATAGGCCACATTAAATTTTTAAAAGCTGTAATAAAGGCATAGCGTAACACCCTTAAATTTATCAAAACGGCCGTGAAATAACTTTGCTCACTCATCGATTTTCTTCCCCTAGTAGAGGCTGCTGTTGCATATCTTGGTTACCGCTATTCATATAATCAAGCCCTTTGTCCACTATTGTACCAACAGGAATAGGGCTTGTAACACTGTCGACAATTTTTAGGCCTGCACCTTTAATTGGGTCTTCATCTTTTCTTCCAGATTGAATAGCGCCAACAGTTCCAGCTTTCGCTGCTCCATCAACACCCGCCACCGCTCTTTCTGCTTTGGATGTCATTTCAACTGTAGTTTTTCCAACTTTCATGGAACCTGTCGTAGCACCTTTCAACAACTGGGTAGCGTGGCCGCCAACAGCACCTAGTGCAGCTGAAATAGCTATACTTCCATAATCCAAGCCTCCAGCAGCTTCTGAAATGCTTTGCCCTGATTTAACACTCATTGCTATCTGAGTTCCAGCATCTATCGCTGCACCAATTAATGCACCTACAATCCCAAATTCTCCATCAGGGTCTACGTATTTGTATGGGTTGTTATTCACATATGTATAGCGGTTAAAGCCATGAACAGGGTTGCCAAGAACAATATGTCCCAGTGCATCAACCGGATCATTCGAGTAGAATCGACCTATGACTGGATCATAGTATCGTGCCTGCATATAGCTTAATCCCAATTCAGTATCAAACTTATGCCCTGTATAGCCAATATCATCCACTTCGTCCGTGATACTCGCGCCGAATGGACGGTAATGTCTCTTACCTTTGTTTGGTGATACATTATTTCCATCTTTTGCAATCAACTTATTGCCCAGATAAATGTATTTCACACCTCCACTAGCAGACTGGCGATATAGTAAACGACCTTCCTGGTTATAAAAGCTATAGCTGCCACCTTGATTTTCCTGAGACCTTACCCTTCGACTAAACCCATCATAAAGATAAGTATTATTACCTGAAGAAACGAGTTGATTGGCACGGTTATATATAAAAGAACGGTGGCTATTATTAGTTACATTACCACGACTATCATAATTAAAATAAGGGTAGCTTTTTGAATCACTGCCGGTACCTGAGACAGAGTCTAACATATTGCTACCATTAGAATAGTGGTAAACAAGCTCACTATTTTTGCTTGTATAGTGCCTGATATTTCCCAATCCATCATATCTGATCGCACTGTTACCAATACCACTACCACCCGTAGTGCTAACCAATCTGTCTAATCCATCATACTTCAAATCTGTCAAACTGAATGCACTGTTCGTATGATCTATTAACTTAGTTAAGTTCAGGTTGTTATCATAGCTATAACCATACTTAATAATTGTATTCTGACCATTTGCATCCTCCAATATATCTGGCATCAAGTTATGTTTCAGTGTCAAACGATGAGTTATACCATTACCATAGTTAAAACTGCTGATTAAGCCAGAAGCATGATATAAAACATTTTCTGCATATGTAAAAGCGTCAAATTTTCCTGCCGCCCTGCGTTTTACCCCGGTCGCCTGGCCAAAAGCGTTTGGTGAAAATTCAACAGTTGCATCATCCGGATAGGTAATTGCGGAGCGATGACCTAAATTTGTATAGTCGTAATCTAAAAATAAGGAAAGATCATTTTCAATACTAAAATTCTCATGAACCAACAGATCCAGGTTGTTATACATATAGAGATGGCTTACTTTACCAGCCGTTAACGAGGTTATATTACCATTATTGTCTCGATAATATTCTCTGTCTGGAGACTGGTCAGAATAATTGACTTTCCATATCTGTCCATGGTTGTCAAATGTATAATCGGTTGATGTTGTTGGCTTACTGTTCAGGCAACTAGTGAGATTTGCATTCAATCCTTCTGCAGACCACATGGTTTCGCCAAGCGCATTTTTAGCATATGCTTTAGCACCGATATCTTTTCTAGTTACCAGACATAGCCGTTTTCTTTCATCATAATAACGATGTTCGGTTTGCGATAATGTTCCATTTTGATTGTCTGGCCCGGATTGTGTGATGCTTGTAACCAAGCCGTATTTATCGATCTTAATATCTGTTTTTACATTTTCAGGTGAAATAATCTTCAAAGCTGTCGAGTAGTCAGGTGTATCATAGGCTTCATAGGTTGTGGTCGTTTGATTTCCCTTTCCATCAGTGATTTGAATGCGATTGCCTGACAAATAATCATGTCTGACCTGACCTAGCCCAGTAGTTGTTTTAGTCTCTAGGCGTTGCAAGCCATCGTAGGTATAAGTAACCCCTTTGGATTCCCTAGTAGAGTGAGACCAGTATGACTCGAATTGCTTTTGATTGTTCCAGGTGAACAGAGAGTACTTATGTAAATCCTTTGACTTCGATATATCGGAGTGAGTAGTCGTAACAGGCCTCAACATACCATCGTAACTAATGGTTTCTCTAAAGAGCTCCCCACTGGAACACCCCGTTTTTGAGGTATTTAACCGACACCGGCTTTCTGTGAAGGTTAAATAACCACTGTCATAGTTCCACGAAAAAAACGAATCTAACCAATTATTACTGACATCGCTGGGTAGATCTTTTGATGTGATCCGGCCCATTGCATTGTGCGTGAATCTGGTCGTTGCCCCTTTAGCATCTGTAATACTTGTAACCCAGCCATTGTTGTCTATTACCCTGTACTGAGTAACGGTCCCATTGTCTGCATACCTTGCTGGATATTTAATGGTTTGAGCCTGGCCTCGCTTATAATTTAGTTGCTCTTTAAATCTATAATTTGAGCTAAGCCTATTCTCATTTCTAAGCTTCTGGTTATACTCTATGCGCTTTACATTACCATCAACATGATAACTTGTGTGCCGTTTGACCCAGGTTCCAAATCGTCTTTCTTCATAAACTAAACTTTTCCCTGCATAAGAGCCAGAACTGTGATATATAAACTCCTGAATAGGTGTTAAGTTTGCTAAATCTGAAGCAGATATGTAGCCTGAATTAGTGTATGTTTTTAAAGGTTGAGATAAAACCCAATTATCCTTATCGTTGTAATATGAAAGTCTGTAAAAGCGTTTGCGATGCCACAAATCACCTTCGTATATAGCGCTATAATCAATAGGATTACCAACTGCGCCAAACAACTCAATTGACTGAGGCATATCAAAATTATCATGGTTGCTATACCTGCGATAATAATTAGTCGGCTTTCCAGAATCATAAAGAATAGTTCGATGTTCGCTAAGTACCGGAGCGTATAACTGCGTTTTTGGAGAGAAATACCAGTTAGCCGCTTGTGGAACATCTCCCCAACGAGTCCCTGCCCACCACTGTTCTAACTCTTCCTTCAATAAGTTGTCGTTCAGATCAAAATAGGCAGTCGCCACCTTTTTGTTTTGCTTAACGCTTTCGTAATCCCTATTAATATAATGGATTAGGTAACTTCCATCAGGCTGAATGACTTTGAGAGCCTTATTGGTTCGGCTGGAGAAAAAGTAAAAGTCTGGAACATGAACATTACTAAGATAACTAGCCTGATATGCTGGGTCTGATGCATTTTGCTTATTTGAAGTTCCAACTTTGTTTGAATACTGGTAGTGCCACGAATACGCTTTATTTGCATTATATTCAATTGATTTCTTAATCAGGCTTGGCTCAAATGTGCACTTCGGGTTTCTATTGTGTGTTGTAGCAGTACTTCCTGCCGGGGGAGGAAACTCTTCGGTATCAACCTGCCCTTGACGAGTGGTGCCCAGCCAAAACTTACCAAGTGCCCCATCCGGATGTCGAACCTCAATATAGGATTCACGCATATACGAATAACGCCACCAATCTGTTGGCTTATTGTAGCGATAAGGGTATTGATTTAGATGTGAGACGCCTATAGTACTGGTCGTCACTGATGAATAATTACCTTCAAAGCCATCAAATTCACACCCTTGTTCATAAGCTAAGTTGCCCAACTCTGTGTTTCTGCCAAACTTAACCGCTTTTTGCTTAGACTGGTCCAGGAATGCGTTGTAACTCCAGAAACGACCATCAGGTAAGATTACTTTGTAGGTATTGTTTACTTGTTTATAAGTCCAGGATCTACCATTGGCAGTTGCAACGGCGCCATCTGCGGTCCTTCTCACATCTATTCGTCGACCATCATTACTGTAGATAGAGGATAACTCACCATTCTTGTAATCATATTTCACCCAGTTGCCAAACCGGTCTTGCACTTTTGACACCAAAAACATGAGCCTGACGACAGGCCTGTCGTAGTAAAAAGCTTGCATAAGATAGTCGATTGGCGCACTGCTCACCTGTTTATCAAATGTATATGTCACTCCCTGAGGAGAAACAGCCTCAAAGTACTCTTTACCAGAAAGACTTTTGCAATTGATCAGCCATTTACTTTTAGTAACGTATTCAGCATGTTCACCTCCAGGCAATGCTCCTATATTCCTGATGAGATGTTCACTACTCCGACCCGGAATAAAAAGCTGATAGTGAGACGACAGCTCCCCTAAATCTTTTGTGTTAGTACAGTACTTGCCCCCAAGACCCGAAATCTGGCTTTCAATAATCCGCATAGAGATTCTTGGCGTGTCAAAATGCCAAGTTTGATAATGCTCTCGATAATTATTACCAGCGGGTGCAAAATTGCTAAGGGGAGACACTGTTTCCCAAATGTGGAATGCAGAGCGCTCAGACGTGCTACTCTGGGCTGTATTGAGATATCGGCGTAGTTCAACCTTCAGAGATGAGTTACCTGGAATATCAATATCAACATTTTCAAACCTGACAGTACCGGAAGAATAGTCAAGCTTATCCCCCATCAAATCTGGTGTGTGTGCATCTATTTTATAATCGTAATCTAGTTTCTCATATTTATAGCTGTCCTCATCCAAATCAGGAAGTATTGGCGGCTCTGAAAAACTCAAAGATGAGAATATAAAACTGAAAAAATATAAGGGACGTTCTAATTTTGAAAAAAAATTCTTCATATTAATTTACATAGTGACCAATTAAAAATAAATCAACCACAAAATTCCTTTATAATTATATTAAAACAACTTTCCGTTAACATCCGTTTCTAAAACAGGTGTTCCTAGCATGTCGGTATGAATAAAAATCACGCTTTCCCGATGCGAGTATCCTTGTGAAAATAAACCAGTATCGCTACATGTATTAAAGTTGCAAGCAACTACTCTCAACTGGTAATACTTATCGAAGCGAGCATCAATAGTTACACTGTTATCTTCCGTTATTAATACATCAATCCAGTTACCGTTTGCATCTTTACCTTGAACAAGGTATTTACTAGCATGTATCACATGTTCCCATTTCATATATTTAACATCACCAATCGTTTCTATAGCAACTGAACTTGGCTCTGGATATTTGTAACTTGGTATATATGGAATGAAAGTAGTTATTTTGTCCATGTAAATTGGAATCCACGTAGTCTTAGCAAACAACTGGCCACTTGAAAAAAGTAAAAAAATTAAAAATAAAAATCTCATAAGCCTGCTTATCAAATTCAAAACCAAAACAAGTAAAACAAATAAATTTTACCCCTTTATAAATCAGCCTTTACCCTTACCTAATCCCCCCTCCCTCTTTATATATCTCAATACCATAAGGACTATAATTCATGCAAACTGTAAGCTCATATAGTTTTTATTAACTCCGAATTTAATCGAGAAACCTGCCAAATAACTTATTAATCCCATAAAAAGCACTTAGAAGCAGCACAAATCTGTGTCCTAAATTGCAGTTAAACAGCCAGCAGACTCCGAAGCGATTGTTGGTACAGAAAACCATGTATATTAATTCAGCACCCAACCTTTAAGCAGCGTTCAATAAATAAACATAATGGTGTGTTGCGATTTCGATACTTGCATTTAGGATCACTGCTCTGTTAAATCATTGTCAGGTACCAACCACAACATGATACAATATAACATACCAACATTTCGATAAGATTTTCTATATCCTATTGAATTATTGAAGAACTTAATGAAAATATAGGTCGTTATGCCACTCAAGCTAACTGTAAGCGCTTTTTTGCATCAGGATTCATTGGAAGGTACCTTCAAGCCCCAGTTAAAGACTTTTGCTCCAACCTCAGGTAATAAAATTTGACGCGATAGACTTTTGTATATAACACAGAGGAATGCCGGAGTGTGCTGAGGCAAAAGGTAATAGCCTGATTAAACCACATATACTCTTTTTTGAAGTGATTGACTGGAACTGAGTCGCGCATACAGTCGTCTAAAAAGGCCAGCAATTACAAGACAAGTCTGACACATCGCAGCTTTTTCCATTCCTCCGCAACTGGCGATATCACAGCCTGCGCATGGGTCGCCACAATCGCAACGACTCTCTTTGTTTTTCCGTTTGTCTTGGTTATCTGATTGTTGAAGGGTGATATACGCCTGTTCACAAGCATGCATCCGGGACTTTATCTGCTGGTATCCCAGCCAAACACCGTCCTTTTTTACAATGTCTAATACAACCTGTGAACAGCTTGTGCCCTGATGCACAACAGCATGCGCGCACCTAAACCCTTTATAGAGAGAAATAAAGCGTTGATAAAATCGTATCAATAATATGGCCAGATAATCCATGTCAGCCCCAATGTTGTGTAACTCTGCGCAGCCTCCGATGAGCTCATATGACGCTCGTCTTATCGAAGCACTGCGGCCGCCCTGGAAGCGATAAAAGCGCATTAATCAGGTATAGAGTTTAAAAACATCATTAACCTTTTGATCGACTCACTGCCATCTATCACACCGTCGGCAATATCTTCACAGATCCGCATGATTTCATTTCTTGAACCAAAAGGGACAGCTTCCAGGCACTCGATTTCTGCTCCAGCAATGCGCAGCACATCATGAATGTCTGCACATTCCGCACACTTAATCGCACTGAGGATAATGTGTTTTCTTTGCTGATTCGTCATTCAAAAACGCTTCCTGACCTACAATTTGCTTTTAGCGACAAAGGTTTTAGTCACAATACGCCACGCATTTTGACGTTTATACATTACCAAATAATCGATGTAGTGTGTTTTTGGGGTGTGAAAATCCAGTTTAACCATCGCCATTTTATCATCTACGATATCAACAGATAAAATATTGGCTTCCCATTTATCCTTTGTGGCCTCCTTAAAATAACCAGCGAACTCCTTGAGTGAAATCACCCTGACCGTTTCTTGCTGCGTTTCTTTGTCTACCCGGATCATTTTGATATGGCCAAACTCCAAATCAAACGCTTTGGCCAGCAGTGTCTGATCGCCCTTTGCCGCGCCATTGAAGTAAGTGTATGCGGTGTCGACGACAGCCTGATACTCAGTCCCAGTAACCGCTTCAGCTCGACTGAATGTAGAGACCAGTAGTGTTGCCGCAGCCATAGCTGTAAAGAGTACTTTCATTATTATAACTTCCTTTAAATTGTGTTTATGATTCACTGATTCAGCTAAAAGCAAAGGCTTATCAGGGTATAAATTTATATTATCATGTAAGCTGGCTTACACCTTAAAAGGCATATTATTAAGCATTAATACACTCACCGCCTCAATGGGCTCATATATCTCTCATTGAGATAAGAACCATATCAATGCAGATTTAAAGAAAACCTATCAAGTAAATTACATGCACTCAAGCAGGCTTGCGATGAAGAGTGTGAACTTTGCGCTCGTTCGTTTTTCACAACTTGCTCTAAAATCGCCCACCCCCTCTTAGCTGCATCGAACTCAGCCATGATTGATTTTTACGAATACAGGCATCGAAAAATTCCATTAACAATTTTGCAAACAAAAAATTATACTCTCAGAGAATTAAGTAGATAAACTGACGACCGGGTAGATCTGGCTGGTCGACAGGTATGTTGAAGAAAAAAGGTAACCTTTATGACGACAACAATGATGTTTAAAAAGTCAGCGCTGGCCGCACTGGTGGGTGTTGCGATCACGGGTCTGAGCGCCTGCGCAAGTAACAATGATGCTCAGCAAGCCAGCCACTCTAATAGCGAAATCAGTAAACCAAAAGGCGCCGTCGGTAGTGGTCATGTACCCACAGGCGTGGCCAAATCGAACCAGTTCTGGTGGCCAGACCAACTTGACCTGTCGCCTCTGCGTGACCATGACGGCCGCTCCAACCCGCTCGGCGAAAACTTTGATTATGCACAGGCATTTAACCAGTTAGATATGGCTGCGCTCAAGCGTGACATGAACGAATTACTGACAACGTCACAAGACTGGTGGCCAGCAGACTGGGGCAATTATGGGCCTTTGTTTATTCGCCTGGCGTGGCACAGCTCTGGTACCTACCGTACACTGGATGGTCGCGGCGGCGGTGATGGCGGACAAATGCGCTTTGATCCACTCAACAGTTGGCCTGACAATGGCAACCTCGATAAAGCAAAACGCCTGCTTTGGCCACTCAAGCAAAAATACGGTGAGCAAATCTCCTGGGGCGACCTGATGATTCTGGCCGGTACCGTTGGTCTTGAGAATATGGGTTTCAAAACTTATGGGTTTGCCGGTGGCCGAACGGATGACTGGGAGCCTGATTTAGTCTACTGGGGTCCGGAGGTTGAAATGCTGGCCAGTGATCGCGAAGAAAAAGACGGTAAACTCCAGCGCCCGCTGGGTGCCACTCATATGGGCTTAATCTACGTCAATCCGGAAGGACCAAAAGGTAAGCCAGATCCGGCTGGCTCGGCGAAAAACATCCGCATCGCGTTTGGTCGCATGGCCATGAATGACGAAGAAACTGTGGCGCTGATCGCAGGTGGACACACCTTCGGTAAAATGCATGGTGCCCACAAAGCCAGCAAATGCGTTGGCAAAGAACCCGGTGGTGCCGCTATTGAAGAGCAAGGGCTGGGCTGGAAAAACAAATGTGGCAAAGGCCACTCAGAAGATACCGTAACCAGTGGCCTGGAAGGCGCCTGGACTCAGGCTCCAACCCGCTGGACTACGTTATATCTGCAAAACCTGTTGAACTTTGAATGGCAGCAGACCCGCAGTCCGGGCGGCGCGATTCAATGGATCCCAACAGACGAAGCACTACACACATCAGTTCCGGATGCGCATGTTAAAGGAAAATTCAATTCGCCTGTTATGACGACCGCAGATCTGGCACTCAAGTACGACCCTGAGTATCGTAAAATTGCCGAACGCTTTTTAGCGAACCCGGAAGAATATCGCCTGGCCTTTGCCAAAGCCTGGTACAAGCTGACACACCGCGATATGGGGCCACGCACTCGATATCTGGGTAATACAGCACCCGACGAAGCACTGATCTGGCAAGATCCAGTCCCTAAAGTCGACCATGCTTTAATTAATGAAGCCGATGCCAAAGCAATCAAGCTGGATATTCTGCAAACTGGTATCAGCGTACCGGCGCTTATTCGCACTGCCTGGGCGTCTGCTGCCAGCTTCCGTGCCTCGGATATGCGCGGTGGTGCCAACGGCGCCCGCATTATGCTGGCCCCACAAAAAGATTGGCCAGTTAACAACCCGGACGAGCTATCCTCAGTTTTGAATCAACTACAAGCAGTTCAGGCTCGCTTCAACCGTGCTGCGGATGGCAGTAAGCAAGTATCCTTGGCTGATGTGATTGTCCTGGCAGGTGCAGCAGCCGTTGAGCAGGCAGCCAAGAATGCGGGTATCACCGTTTCTGTGCCTTTTACCCCTGGCCGTACCGACGCGACTCAGGCGCAAACTGATGTTGGCTCATTCACACTGCTTGAACCAAAAGCGGATGCCTTCAGAAACCATTTTGAAGTCAACGCAAGCTACCGTTCGCCGACCGAGATGCTGGTCGATAAAGCCGATCAGTTAAACCTGACTGTACCAGAAATGACGGTGCTGCTGGGGGGGCTGCGCGTACTTGGTGCCAATGCTTCAGGATCTCAACATGGTGTATTTACCGATAGAGTAGGCACCCTGAGCAACGACTTTTTCGTCAACCTGTTGAGCATGTCTCATCAATGGCAGAAAACCAGTCAGGCGGGTCTGTACGAGAGCATTGACCGAAGCACAGGCGAACAGCGCTTTACGGCCACCAGTGTGGATTTGATCTTTGGCTCAAACTCAGAGCTGCGCGCCGTGGCCGAAGTCTATGCCTACGACAACGCCCAGCAAAAGTTTGCAGAGGACTTTGTCAAAGCCTGGCACAAAGTGATGCAGCTGGACCGCTTTGATTTGCGCCATCAGTTGTAATCACACCCCAATTGTCAGTGCCTGTCATTACAGGCACTGACACGTTAGCAACTCACCGCACTGGCCATCCTTTTCCTGCTCACACTCAGTCAAAAGTATCTGTCACGTGCCCTACGCCAACAATCTGACCTTGTTGACGAATTTCGAACTTTGTACCCAATTTTATCGCCATAGACTTACTTAGTCTGACAGTTACATGTAGCTCATCGCCTGGCATCATCATTTCAATGTTCCGAGGCCAGTCCGCCGTGCCTGCCACGTCAAGGTAGTTTAGGCTAAAGTCAGCTTTAAAATCATTGAGCAAAGGGGTTCTACGTCCGCCCTCTTCGCTGGTCAAGCAATAAACCCGTGCTTCAAAACGTTGACATGATTTCAGCGTACCCGCTTTACAAAGCACCATCCCTCTTTCAATATCAGAGCGTGGGATCCCTTTGAGGCCTATCGCCGCGCTATCCCCCGCGCTCACCCTTTCTTGTGGATGGGCCCCAATATCGATGCTTGAGCAGGTTGTCTCCCGCGTATCTCTGATACCAACCAGCTCAATGGGGTCGTGTACTCGTATAGTACCTGTTTCAATTCTGCTATAAGCTTGCGTATCACGACGCGGTAAAGTAAATATGTCCTCAACAGGCATCATAAAAGGCTGGTCTTTAAATAATACCGGGTCTATAAAATAGTCATCCATCGTCCTGATTAAGTCTCGTATTTTATTTTCCCAAACGGGCACACCTTCAAGCGCTTGCAATGCCGAGCCATAAATCACGGGTGCATTGTCACCATCAAACCCGTAGCCATTAAGCTGCTCTCTTACGAGTGACTCAACAAGCCCCGTTAGCTCGTCGTACTGCTCCAAATCGCACTTATTCATAAATATTATGATGTGACTGACGCCGAAATCTCGCAATAACATCAGGTATTCGTCGCATGCTCTGCTAAAATCAGGCTCCTGACTGACCACCAGAATCGCGGCATCGACTCTGGTTTCGCCACTGTTGATCCCTTTAGCGTGGTCCATATAGCTGGGACAATCATATTGAATGCACACTCGGGCCGAGGATTCATACACCGCTTCTGAGCGGTAAAAGGTCACGCCAGATCGCGCTTTGTGTTGTGGCGCATTATTTAATGCGGCAAAGTCTTGTGCTACCGCCATATGATCTTTTGCCAGAACCTGCGTGATAGCTGCGGTTAAGGTCGTTTTACCATGCCCTCTGGCACCGATCGTATCGATAAAAATAGCTTGTTTCATAAATTCATCGTTGCTTGCCATACTATAACTTCCTGACTCAAGTGATATTTAATTGACCTTCATTATGATAAAGGGTCTGCTTAAATATCAATGACACGGTATTACACCTGTGATACTGAAGCCGCAGTTTTAGGCTGGTTTGCTATTGTGTTTTTCGACTATGCTGGAATTTCAGCCAGAAAGGTGAAGGAGGTATTATCAATTTGGCTGACCCCTCTTCAAGAGCAAGTATTTAGACCTTTTACAATCAATACTGGCTATTTTACGGATCATTACCTTGCCTGATTTATTGCCGGGAAACTCCTGCAATGAATTACCCGGCTGATAGGAATAATAATTATAACTTAAACTGCTCAACACAAGATTTGAGATCATGCGCCAGTTCACTGATTTCATGACAGGCATGAGAAATTTGATTTGCGCCTTCGGTCATTTCAACACCCGCGACATTAATATTCTCAATATTTCGGTTAAGCTCTTCAGACACCACAGACTGCTCGTTACACGCTGCCGCAATTTGAGTACTCATGGCGGCAATGCTGTCAATTTCCTGCTCAATCTGACTGATGGTTTTACTGACCGTATCGGTTTGCTCAACACACACGTCAATCCCCGTCTGACAGGTCCGGGTGGCTTCGCCAGTCTCTTTGGACTTGTGTTGCAAATCACTGACAATTTCAACAATTTGTGTGGTTGAATCTTGTGTCCGGCGTGCCAGTGAACGCACTTCATCAGCCACCACAGCAAAGCCTCGCCCTTGTGTGCCGGCACGTGCCGCTTCAATGGCTGCGTTCAACGCCAGTAAGTTAGTTTGCTCCGCAATCTCGCGGATCACATCCACAACCACATTGATATTTTTAGAGTTCTTTTCAAGATTGACGGCCAGTTCACCCGCATGGGTGACGGTATCCGCCACCGCAGAAATATGTGAAATGCTGCTTTTCAGTGCCACACTCCCCTCGCGGGATTTCATGTGTGCCTGATTAGCGGATTCTGCCCCCATTTCTGTGCTCTGTGCGACCTCAGTCACTGCTGCCTGCATTTCGGTCATTGCCGAAGCAACGGACTGCAGCTCATTTTGTTGATTCTCCATGCCTTTGGCATTTTGTGCCGAGATCATATTAACCTCTTCAACAGCAGAAGAGAGCAAGATAGCGCTGTCATTTATTTTCACAACAAGGCCGTTTAGCTGCTGACGCATTTTCTCCAGTGAGACGAGTAAGGAGCCAAGCTCATTTTGACCCACCGAATCGATTTCAATACGGGTACTTAGATCGCCGTTGGCGATATTTCCGGCCAGGTTCATGGCTTTTTCCAGCGGCCGCCTGACTGCGCCACTGATCACAATACAGATCAATGCAATCATTAACGCTGACACTAAAGTGCTAATAATAATGGCCTTAATTACTATGTTAACGGCCTTGACCGCTGAAGTTTCAGCACTCCCTACATTGTCACTGTTTATTTTTTCCAGTGCACTAAGCTCATCCATTGCTCTGGAAAAAGTGGGATAGCTGTTGAGCACAATGTCATTCGCCTGAGCCACTTTGGCATTACGCACCAGAGAATTGAAATCAGAGGTCGCTGCTGCATACTGTCGCCATGCTCGGGCAAAAGCCTCAAACTGGCGCTGTTCTTTATCTGAAACATCCAACTGGCTGTATAGATGTATTTTACGATCAACGCCGCTACGTAAGTCATTCAAAATAGACAACCACTCGGCCATTTGTGGATGATCCGGGTTCATGGTCGCACCAAATTCGTCTTTACGTATGGTGGTCAGGTCTATTTTAATATCCTTCACGATCTCAACAGAGGGAATACTTGTTTGCACAATAAAGCCCAGATCATCACGGACGCCACTCAGTCCGTTATAGGTCAGTAAACTCACTGCGAAAAAAACTAAAAATACAGATGAAAAACTCAGGCCAATTTGTTTGGTAATTGATAAGTCTTTTATTGCCATGCTCTTTATATAGGTCCCTAATTAGATAATGACTAAAGTGAACAAAAAACCGCCAGAGCTCGACCCTCAGGTAGCACTCTGGCGGTTATCATAAAATACGGTATATTGAGTTAGCATAGAGGCATTTATGTTTGAAATCAGCATACCTATGCAGCAGTATGAATTATAAAACGCGTGCAGTACCAGCTGCGAAAGGCGTATAAATTCCACACGCCACAACTCAATATTTAATCAACCATTATAATGGATTGGCAAATGCGGGGGAATGGAATATTTATTAAGAATTCAGTATTAAATTGTTGTTTTTATGAATAAAAAACAAATAGAGATCAAAAAATAAACCCTCATTAACAAGCATAGAACACACTGATTAAATACGTATTGGATTATTACAAAACCGAATTAACCAATGACTCCGTGCTGAATGATGTTGTACTGCCATTACAGCCCGAACTTGAACTATATTTTAGACCTTCGGCACTGACGACTTTTCTATTCAATGAGATAATATGCAAATCAGGTTGCTTTTGGCCGATACTGATCTGGCCTTGGGCGTAAAGCGTATCGTGTTAAAAGCAATGGGAAAAGATTATGCGTGAACTAACCATATTTTATGACGGCACCTGTCCGCTGTGCGTAAAGGAAATGACGGCACTGACAAAACGCGACACGGCAAAGCGGATCGCAACAGTAGATATCTACAGTGAGGACTTTGCACAGTATCCAACCATTGATGCCAATGAAGCAAATACGATTTTACATGCGCTCGATGCAGACGGGAATCTAATACTTGGTCTTGATGTCACACATCAGGCCTGGCGACTAGTGGGGATGGGATGGTTATACGCGCCACTAAGATGGCCAATCATAAAGCCACTCGCAGACAAACTCTATCTAGTGTTTGCAAAAAACCGCTACCGTATTTCTTATTGGCTCACCGGCCGCTCTCGGTGCGACAGCGGCGTATGTCGAAAATAAGGCATATGTTGTCTCCTCAAAAATTAGTGCGCCTGTGACAAAATAACGGACAATCTTTTTCTCTCGTTTTGTGTAAACAACGTTTGTGTCAGCGATGCCAGTGCGTCATCAGACGCGCCTTTCTCTAAAAGCTCAGACCGTCGTTGTTTATACTCGCTTACTCGCTGCGTCCAACTGGATTGATTGTGGCGAGCTTGCATTAAACGCTGTGCTGCTGCATCTCCATACCGGGCACTGAGTTGGTTGTAATCCATGTTGTGCCAACTGTGTTTTAACGTGATCAGGGTTTGGGTGGCTTCTATCGTTTGTCGCTCTGTTTGTGGTAACTGACTGATATGCGCGCCAATCAGCTCAGTCCGGGTCTGCTCGCTCAGGGTTTTGTCAGATAAAATCTGCCAGCGTGCTAAGGTCTGAGCATGCCAACGGTTCTCGCCTTCAAACCAAGCGGCTATCACTTCAGCGGAAAAGTACAGTCCCTGAAGCGTTTGCAGTGCTTCAAAACGCTCGTGCATAGTCAGATTAGTATCTACCTGAGTCAGTGCCTGTTTATAGGCCATATAATCATGGGCGATATCCCTCAAACAGGGTGGTAGGCGATGTGTCTGTTGCGCCCAGTGCTGTTCCAGTTGCTCGTTTTGCAATAACAAAACCCAGTCGTCGAGCTGATGCTTATGTGCCCGGGTAATGACGCTGCAATGCTCAGGCTCTACTGGCATCACAGCTTCAAACTGCGCTTTAATCTGGTGTGGCGTCTCCGTCACTACGCGTGCGGAGCCAGTCACTATCTCAGTGGTTACTTCGGGGTCCCGTTCAGGTAACAGAGTCCAAAAGCAGACACTTAGTCCAACACAACTGAGTGAAAGTAGACGCCAGTACCTCATAGATTTAACCCCTTCAGGCGGCGAATATGCTGACGATACACAGTCAGAGGGTCCGTTTCGAACAGATGATGAATACCAATTGTCTGATTGACCTGATCCAGGTGGTTCATCTTAAAGTCATTGCCAATCACATTGCCCAGATTACTTGAGCAAGCGGAAACCAGGCCGTCATTGGCTTCGTCAAACACACCAGAGAACAGTAACAAAGCATTATCAGCCGGGTCCAGCAAATTGGTCCATGCCCGGCTGCCGCTCCAGGAAAAATAGTACACGCCGTTACTGGCCAGCGTTTCACCCTGACCGCAATACTGAGCTGGCACGCCTTCAGGATACTTTTGATTAAAAGCGATGGTGCCTTCAGTTGTCAGTGCACTCAGCGCTTCAAGGGCATCTTTGGGCGCCGTTGGCTTGCCTGATAACAAATCAATCAATCCAGCCAGACCATTGGCCAGAGACGCTAAGAACTGCTCCGAAAAAGATCCCTGATCCACACCACCACGCACCACATCAGCAAAGCGGCTACCCCAGTTAACCCCACCAATACTGGTTACCGACGCAACCCATTGGGGCTTAACCGATGCCACATAACGAATAGTTTGTGCGCCCTGGCTATGACCAATCAGGTTGACTTTGTCTTTGCCTGTCAGTGCTCTGATCAGCGCAACCTGCTCCAACAGTTGCTCACCACGCAGCTCTGAGTTGTGTGCCGATGAGACTTCTGCCACATAAACATTCCCGCCTTCCTGGCGGATCACCGAAGGCACCCGATAGAAATAATCGACCCCTAGCAAATTATCAAAACCAAACAGGCCATGAACCAGCACCACTGGGTATTCGAGCTCATCATTACTGTGCGCCAGTTGCGCAAAGAGTGACATCACGCAAAGTAAGAGTGAGAGTGTTATTTTTTTCATTTACTTGCTCCAAAAGTTACAATTTAGCAACAAAAGAGTAGTTCATAGTGGTAAGAGGTCAAGCCTCATCGTTTAAAAAACACACTAAAAAGTCCCCAAAACTTAGGCTACGCTCGCTCATCAAGTTCCTGATAACAGCTGAATTAGAAAATTAACAATTGATAATTAATAACTTTTTTATAAGTTTTGAAGTTACGCGACGTTTTCACTGAAATAGCCAAACGCGCATTGTGTTACAGATGCAAGAATTAGGGCAATTACGTTAAAATTTAAAACGTATGAAAATCCACACCAATCACTTTGAGATTTGCTTATGGTCCAAGTAACACCATGATTGTTATATAAAACCTCTTCTTCAGTTGCTCAGCCTATTGCAATACCATGGCCTGTAATGCCGATGTAATGTCAGGTTTAGTTGATTTGTCGTTTACTTGAACTAGTTTTTGGTGAGACAAACGCAGCGCCTGAACTTCCCAGTGTGATAACGCCGTCTGTTATCGTCAGCTCGCTTAGTTCTGACCTTGTCTCTTCTATATGTACCGTCGAAGTCTGCTTGCTATACAGGTTTAATGCTCTCGGAGCCAGGTAGTCCGTGTGGGGTCGCACGTTAGTTCCTTTCGCAATAAACATCCGTAAGTGAGCGACTTAACCCATAAAGGAACTAAAATGATTAAACTCGAGAACCCATCGAATTTTTTGATGGCAAAACCATTACAAAAGCCAAAAAAAGTGGTAGGTGGCTGGAGCGATAAACAATTGCATGACCACTTACAGTGGGCGGTTGACGTTGAGATGTACACCATTCCATTTTATATGGCTGCTATGTATTCCATTAAAGATCAATCCACTGAAGCTGGTCGCTTGATCAAGTCGGTCGTGAACCAGGAGATGTTACACCTGCAAAGCGCAGCAAACCTTGCCAACGCCTATGGTACTGCTCTTGAGATCCGCGCCCCTCAGTACGGCACAACCATCCCACATCTGGATTTTGACCTGGATGACCCTAACCCGAAAGATATCTACTTCCCACACTCAACGGCCATCGGCGCGTTTGACGTGGAAAGACTGAATACCATGTGTATTATCGAATTCCCCACCTGGAAAGAGAAAGGCGGCACCGGTGCCACAGATGAATATGGCTCCATTGGCGAGTTATACGCTGCAATCAAAGCTGGCTGTGAAGCACGTGTTGATTTACTTCAGGCCAACGCAAAACAGGTAAACCACTTTGGAAACTTTTACCCTGATACGCAGCTGACAATCACCGAAGCTGGTTCTGATGGTTTGACTCAGGCTTACAACCTCATTGATTTGATCACCGATCAGGGAGAAGGGTATGAAAAAACAGCACAGTATATTCCACCCGAATATCAAAATCGTGCGGATGATATTCAGCCTACCTGGGATCACTACGAAAAATTCACTTACCTGTTAAAACAGCCTTTGCCAGAAACCCACGCGATTGTGCCTTACGGTGAACGACAAAAGAGCCTGCAACAAATTCAGTTGCAACACTTTAGCGAATTTCTGGAAATCATGAATGCGACCTTCACGACAGGGAACACCCCGGATGACTTTGCGGTAGTGATGTACAAAAATGGCGCAGCAATCTCAGCCTGCTGGCAAAATGGCGTGTTGCCTTTGTTTTCAATGCCAAATGATCAATAAGGAATGCCATCATGTCTAAAACACTATTCAAAATTCATCCTGCTATTGGCATTGCACGCGTTGGTAACAGTGAAGAATATTACCTGGCGCCTGAGAGCATCGCTGCACTACCTCAGCCAGGCAAACCACAGAAAACCACGGGGGGATTGCCGCTCGACCCTGCTACAGGTGAAGTGATCACCAGCTCTCAATTGCGCGATGAGCAAGGTGCTTTTAAACGCCAGGCAGCGCGCTTTCGTGTGTTTGCTTACACAGACGTTGATCAACCGAGCTACCCTGAACAAGGCCATAGCCAGGAGCTGACTGTGGGCGCCAGCTTTCAGGGCAAAACCGTGACTAACATCAAATGGTGTGTACATCTGGCCAATAAGAAATCGGCCTGGTTTGTAAACGACGACGACCACGGTGTGGTTGCCTACGAAAATGGTAAGTTCCCGGTGTTACGTAACCTGTCTGAAGGCCTGGACCCGTATAACGAAAGCCGATTATCCCGACTGGTCATAGACGCAGGCCCGCGCGTGGTTGACCGGGAGACGCCTGAGGCTGAGTTTGATAACAACGAAGTAGCGGCTTACCTGAAAGACGGTAACAAAGTTGAAGTAGCGGATTACCCTAAATCCTTCCCGTATATGCATTTTGACTACCTGGATATTCCAGAGAAAAATGAACAGGTGAGCAGTGCTCAGTTTAAGATTAAGGACGTGGTGGACCGCAGCGACATCCATAGAGCACGCACACCTTACGGGATCACCAGCCTGGGTGAGCTACACACCGATGCACAGGGACGTCTAATTGTTGCCGGTGGTTATGGCAAGGCTGTTGGCTGGAGGCTCGATAGCAAAGACAAGCCAGTGCCAATTGAAGGGCCAGTCAACAACGACCAGTGGTTTGACGATACGTCAGACGGCCCGGTGACGGCTGTGGTTGAGTTTGACGACGGTAGCATCGAGGAAGTATTCGGCGGCTGGGCGGTTGTGACCGACCCCAGTTACGCACCACAAACATTGAATGTGGTTTCTCTGTTTGATGAAGCCTACGATACCTTTGTCAGAAAGCTGAATTTACAACCTGAGTTATATCGAGATGGTAAATTTAACCCGGATTATAAACCGGCATTTGATGACCACATTAAACCGATCTTTAAAGCGACCGGTCAGCAATTGTGGAACGCCTACTTACCTGAAATTGCCGTCCAGGCCCACAAATCGGTAGACGCGATCGTTGCAGAGGATGATCCGGACCGCACCATTTTAGCTGGCTTAGCCTATATTCGTCAGCCTAACCCGGGCACTGAGGCAACCTGGCGCTCGCAGTCGATTGACGAAGGTGCACCACTAATGCCGCTGGCATTGGGTGATTCCAGCGCAGCGGGTGGCAAGCCCTTTTTGACCCCCACCGTCACTCAGTACCAGTTCCTGCACAGCTGGTCGAATCATAACTATGTGCACACCAGCACGCAAAAGCTCAATGAGGGCGAATACCTGGATCGGGCGACTCTGCAAAACTGCTTAGGTGGACGTTTTAGCCCGGGCATTGATATGACCTGGATCATTCGCGAGCCCGCCATGTATCAGGACTGGCTGACCGGTGCAGGGCCATTTCGTATCAAGCATAAACCACTTAACTACGCGAGCGTGCAAACCGACAAGCCATTTTTAGGCTTGGGCTGGATCCCACAACATGAAGACGTTGAGCATTTAGGTTTAGAGCCAGGTGATGCCACTAAGTTTATGGCCCTGCCCTGGCATGCGGATTATAACTCCTGTGCTATTCACCAGACTTCACCGAATGACCTCAATTCTGAAACTCTCTACTGGTCGTGGCCGGCGCAGCGCCCGGTTACAGTTTATGTAGCACAAGACTATGATATCAATAGCAAAGAACTACCGGCACAGCGTTACTCGGTACGAGGATCCGGCACTTATCCGCAGGAAAACTCTCCAGAAGATAAACATGACTTAGCCAATGCCGGGCGCTTCTGGGAATACCGGGAAATGCTGACCAAGTGGGACGACATTGGCGTAATAGTTCAGGGCACGGTGATTGATGATGGCAAGCAGTACGCTGACAACGTGTACCTTGAGGTCGAAAGCCGATTGGTAGGAAATCCACCAGAGTTAGCCGATCCGACTCCCTGGCCAATGATAGGTGGTAATGGCACAGCAACGAAAAAGAAATAAGGAAATATAATGAGCGCGATTGATGACAACAGGGAATTTGACGTGGCCATTGTTGGTGGTGGTCCGGCAGGGACAGCGACAGGGATCGCGCTACAAAATATCGGCGTCGGCAGGGTTTTCCTTGCCGAGGCTGGTAGTTACAGCAAACCCAAAATTGGCGAGAGTATTCCGCCTGACACCCGTAAATTGTTTCAGCGTCTGAACATTGCTGATGCCTTTGAACAACAAGACCATGAACCTTGTCTGGGCAGTTTCTCCAGCTGGGGCAGCGCACAACTGGGGTTTAATGACAACCTGTTCAATCCCTATGGCGCTGGCTGGCATCTCGACAGACGTCGCTTTGACCAGTTTATGGCAGATCAGTTTAAACAAAGGGGTGGTCACCTTGCCTGTGAAACGCGCTTTGCGTCTGTCTCTGTTGAGCACAACACGCCCTATCCATTGCAGTTATCTTTTGACGACCAGCCGCCTGTACGATGTCGCTTTGTAGTGGATGCCACAGGTCAGTCTGCCATTGTTGCCCGCAGATTTGGTGCCCAACCCAAAATGCAGGATACGATGCTAAGCATTGCCGCTTATTTTGATTGCAAAGATACCGACTTAAATACACTCAAGCTGACTTTGCTTGAGGCCATCGACCTTGGCTGGTGGTATTGCGCCTCTATTCCAAACAACCAGCTGGTGGTCAGTTTGACAACCGATGCCCATATCGCCAAAGAACATGGGCTGAAAGATCCCAAAAATTGGTTCGCCCTGTTACATCAGAGCACACATGTGGCAGAACGCGTACACAGCCTCGCCCCGCCTGCGCATTTACACTACTGGAAAACCCCCTCCAGTTTGCTTAATCCGCCGGCAGGCAATGGCTGGCTGGCCGTTGGCGACGCCGCATCCTGCTATGATCCCATCAGCTCTCAGGGGGTTTATAAAGCGCTGGCAACCGGGCTTAAAGCCGCACACGCCATCGCAGACTGGCTGGATAATAAGCCAACTACACTGGCTAAGTACCGACAATACATAGGCAATGAGTTTATTAATTACCTCAGCCAAAGAGAATACTTCTACCAACAAGAGCAGCGCTGGTATGAGGCCGCATTCTGGCTTCAGCGCCGGGCAAGCTGACGGTAATACAAGTTACCACTCAAAAATCAACAAACATGCCCGCCAAGTCGGGCATTCTAGTTTTAAAATTTAGCTAATCCGGCAGTACGCTCACTCCCCGCCTTTTAGCCAGTCAGACTTTTCATAGGTGTACTCTATATTAAAGCTGCTATCCGGATAGAGCGTAAAAATCAATCCCCAGATCTGCTCATTGCTTGTTTCGAGCAGGTTATCACGAAGGAAAAAGGCGGCACTATGTAAATCAATAGTAGCCTGAAGTGGGACATCCACACTAAGGGCAGGGCATGTTTTCTGTCCGTTAAAGTGCTTCCACATCGTTTTAGCTGTCGCACCATCGCCAATTTCTAATATCATTTCCAGCTTATCGAACTGCTCTTCAGGGTCAAAGTGGGCAAAAAGCACGTTTCCCAGAATATTGTATGCTTGTTCTGTATTCATCGCTCATTCTTTAATCTGTTTAGGCCTGTGCTGTCTCTTCACAATAGCACTTAAATCACAACAACGAGGCCGCCCCTTGTGAGGAACTTGCAGAAACATACAGTACAATTACTCCATACGCTAAGAAAGGCATGATCAGCGTGTTCTGCAATGATGAATGCAGTAGGTAAGAACGAAAAGACCAGGCGCCTTCGGTTTAAAGCGCAACACCTGATTGTTACGCTGCTCGTAAACGGGAAAGGAAAAGTCTAATTTCCTTTCCCGCTGAACCTGGCGAACTCTTAGAGCTGGCTTGTGTTGTTTTGCGCTATTGCCACATCGGTCGCCCGCGCGTATTCGACGTAGTCGACATACAGCAAATTGACTATTTTGCCGTACTGATTTTTCTCAGGCAGCTCGACCATTGCACTACCTAATGCCCGGTTTGCTTCTTTGGAGACCGGCCATACTGCCGTTGGCGGGGTAAGTGTCCATGAGAGTAAGAAGAGGTCACACGGCACGCTTGGATCTTTTTCGCATTTGCCGGTAAATCTCTCGAATTTCTCAAACTGATCTTTCTTCATCGAACTAAAGCTAATGGTTTTTGAATACTCATCAAAGACAGTGAGATCAGCTTGAGCAACGGCTTCCGAATCCCAGTCTTTGTAAACCCAAAAACCTTGCTGTGGTTGGTCAATCGCTAAGTCATTGCCAATGGCGACCATCATTGCCGTACCCTCGTTTACGTATTCACTGAGCGCGCCCTCAGCTAAACGCTTGCCTTCAGGTTTCGTTTTAACCATCCATAAGCCTATTGCGTCTTCGACTTGTTGACGAAATGCCGGGTAATTAGCGCTATTGATGCCATCAAAGTGAGAAAACTTAAGGATGGCAAGTTCCTTATGACCTTGCTCACAGTAGGCACGAATGTCGGACAGTACCTCTGATAAGTCAGGCCCGGTAATTGGGCCGTGATGAATAACAAACTTACTGCCTGTCCATTTGGGACGCAAATCGAAGTACCTGACTCCAGCTTCCAATTGACCTTTAATTGACAAGTCTTGCGTTTTGCCAAAGACGGCGAGTCCACCTTTATACATCCCCGAATCATGAGAAGCTGGCAGAGCCAATTCTGATATAGTTCTGTTACCCAGTTCACTTAACCTGTCTTGCATCCATGAAGCCCGATTTGTAAGCATGGAGGTGGAATACCACAATCCGTATAGAATTGTTTCTGAAGGGTGTACCTGCACTGCTGTGTTATTAGCAATACCAACAGAAGGACGCTGACCATCATCAAATTCAACAGCGTCACTTTGCCAGTCAATTTGAGTGCCACTAATTTGGCCCTGGCGTTGATAAAGCTTTCCGCCCTGACTCCATACTGCTATCACCATTTCATCGTCGGTTAACGCGACACTTGGCGCCGTACCCGATCCAAACTCATGGCTACTTCCAAAATCAATTTTGCTGCCATTCACTCGACCCACGTGATACCAGACTTTTGATTTGCTTTGAGACTGATGTACTTCAACAACGTAGCCATTATTATTCAAGGCAACCTGAGGAACGGAACCAGAGTCGTATTCATGACTGGAATACCAATGAACTTCGCTCCCGTTTACCTGCCCCACGTGATAGTAAAGACCGTTGCTAAATGGGCTTTGAGTCTTATGAACTTCTACCACAATACCATCGTCGTTGACTGCAACATGCGGTTCAATACCACTGTCGTACTTATGAGAGCTATGCCAGCTTACGCCGTTTGAAGACACATCCCCGACATGATAGTACAGTGTAGAGCCAGCCTGGTTTTTATGAACTTCAACCGCAACCCCCCGGTTGTTCATTGCCACAGCAGGCGTGTTACCGTCATCATAGTGGTGACTGGATCCCCAGCTTACAGTTGCTTTGTTTAAGTTGCCAAATCGATAGTAAAGCTTATAACCTTCTTCGTTCTTATGTACCTCCAGTATCTGGCCAGAAGCATTAATCGCTACGTTGGGAATACTGCCTGTGTCGTATTGTTCTGCTAGTCCAAAAAATACATCTTTCATCGGTTTATTCCTCATATTGACCGTTTAATAAGTGATGAAAGGTTAGAAGGTCCGGGATAAGCTTGGTATTACATAATATTACGTGCAGTCTTAATGACTGTAGGAACGGGCGTTAGTCAACTGGCCACTCTTTAGCATTTGTTAATGCAAAAGAGTGGCATAAACACACGACCACCCTATGACTACTGCTGAATGATCGACGCAAGACGCTTTTTAATTATTGGGTGTGTTGTTGCCTGATAAAACGCCGTCAGTTTGCCGATATTCTCCTCTGATAACGTGTAGTCAGCACGCTGATATGTCCTGACAAACGCATCCACTGTATTCACATCTGGCGCATCGGTCAGGCTGGTGACAACCTGATCCTGATAGACTTCATTGTTCGCCAACGACTTGATTGTATTGCGCCTGACCTGTCCGTCTGTATGGTTCAGATATTCGGGCAGCCTGTTCACCAAAGCTGGATTTTTGCTATTGGCGATCGCCAAAATGGCTGTTGGCAGCTGTTGTGGCTCGGTCAATTTGCGTTCTAATAATCGCTCCACCTGCTGTGACTGAGCTGGCGAAAACTTATTCATCGTGCCAATACTCAGCAATGCAACGCCTGACAATGTTTGGTCAGAATGATCGTCTGCCACAGCTTGCAGGCTGGTAAATGCAATATTTGACGCATTTTCGATTCTGCCCAGTGCCATTGCGACCTTTTGCAAGGAGGGGTGGTCAAGGTCACGTTCAATCAGCAAGTCAGCAAGGGTTTGTTCGGCCTCCGGTGTCTGTGCTTTTTGCAACGAATAGATCAATGCAGAGTTCAGACCAGCATGCTCCGTCAGGTAGGCCTTAATGGTGCTATGATCGTAGTTCTCTAACATGAACTTGCCGATTTCTTTTGCCAGCATGGGATCCAAAGAACCAGTTAACTGATCCAACTGTGCCATAAAGTTTTCCGCTGTGATCACAATCGGTGCAGACTGGCTATTATTTAACGAGGGGACACTCGCATTATGAGATGCGCTCCAATTGGCCAGAGCAAATGGCTGGTATTCAACAGGCTGTATTTTTACTGTTTGTACAATTTGATATTGTTGCGTGTTTTGCTGCAAAGTTTGCGTATGACTATACTCAAGCGTGAGCGGGCCTGGCTGATTGGTCATAGTATGTTCAGCGTTTTTTAATGTGAGTAACCAGCTTTCTTGCGCTTTATTATTGGTTTGTCTCTGTTGTCTCACAATTTTCCTGCCAATGGTATTACCATCTTGCTCAAAGCGATAAGTCGTTGATCCCAACGCATCATTAAAAGTCAGTATTTCTGTTAGTGAATAGCTCATCAGATCCAGTATTTTTGGTAACACGGATAACGGATGAGACTGAGCTAAACCCAATAGGTCTGAGTGCACAAATTGCTGGCCGTCATAAGAAAAGTAAAACGGTAACTGCTGCGGCATGTGCTGAGTTTTGTTATCAGAGACAAATTCTATATCGGTTAACAGCGCGGCAGACCTTGAAGCATTCCCTAAAGCCTGATGAAAGTACATGTTCCAGGTTAAATCAGAGTGAGCAAACGCAGTGCCTTTATCACTCAATACAGCAGACTGTATATGGACCCGATATCCAGAGACATGCTCCTGGCTCTTGACGTGATTGGGGTTAGCAGTGCGCACGGCTTTAGCGTCTGGGCTCTGATAGGCCTGTTTAAATGACAAATTAGCCACGAAAACCAAAATACCTAATAAACTAAAAGAAGCCAGCGTAATCGTTATTTTTTTCATAAAGCTATCTCGAAATGGTGGCCTTATTCAGGCCACCAACATCCAGGGGTTATAGATCTTCCCAAACAGGGCTTGCATATTCGTACAATACGGTTTCACGCGTATACAGCGGGTCCCATTTCAGGACATCCACATTAAACTGCAACAACCCCCAAAGCTTTTTGCAGTAAGCCTGGATCTTGCCATCTCCACCAGTCAGCTTAGTGCTTACCTTCAGCTCCAGGAAGCCTTGTTCAATCACTTGTTCATCCTGAACGATGCGACGGATTCCGGCTTCTACATAGCCCTTGCCCTTCACTTTTAGTAAGTTAACTTTACCTTTAACACCGGCTTCAGAGATGCCATGGCCAAACGATCCATACGCCGAACTGGATACTACACCGCCGACAAACGGCTCTACAGCAGCATAGACATAATCTGGGCGTCTTACTCCGTCTACCTCAAATGGCTCTTCGTTGCCATGCCCACCAATCACACCACCCACGGTAAATTCAGCACCGGCTTCAATACCCGCACCAAATTTAACGCCTAATTTGAGCAGGCCCAGAGGGTCAAGCGGCAGCTCAACTTTAGGCTTAATGGGTTCAGGGATCAGATCAAAGTAATACTCAACAGGATAGGTGATCGAAGCATCTAACAGATCGTCACAGTTTGGCTTGAAGGCTGCGACAGTGTCTTCACCTACAGTAAAATTAAAGCTCATGCCCTGAGTACAATCCAGTTTGCTGGGGTTAAACGAAAACTCCAGCTCCCCGATGGACATTTTAAAGTTACGGTTATTCAGCTTTAGCCAGTTTCCAGCCTGATAAAAACCTTGTGTAGCACCATTTTGTACCTGATCAACGTACATCCAGCCCTGCTGATCACGATACTGATGAGACTGGCCAATCACTTTGTTCTTTTGTATCGAACGCGCATTACGCTCAACATAGCCAGGATCTTTATACAGGTAAGCATTTGCAACCGGTGACAATGTAATCGCAGAGATAACGCTCAACATTGCAGCGTATTTAAACTTCATAATTTCCTCATTATTTTATTAGAATTTTAAAATTTCATTTCTACATATGTTGCGCAACACCAAAAAGATACACATTTATTTTTACATTTTGCTTTCAAGATTACCTTTTTGTGGTAAATGAGGTTTTCGTTTATGTTTTGGGTAAAAAATTAGCACTTTAGTTTTATTCATGCTTTCAATTGAATTTACTAGAGTTTTTGTCCTAAAAGTCAGATATCAGAATGTATTCCAGGTGCCTCTTTCAAAGTGCACAGACGTCCCCCAACAGGAATAGTGCGAAAATATAAACAATAAACACCAACACTGTTACAAATGGCTGTCACACATCTCATGTAATAAAGACGGATGATCTGTACTGTGCATTTAAGTACTATTACCTGACCAGATTAAATTGCTCAAAGACATAGCCCAGGTTCAAAGAGGATAGAAATGGCGTTTACAAACAAAGATGTGTTGATTGTATTAGGTTGCACCAATGATGATAGCGGCGTGCTTTCCAGCCTGGCGAAAGAGCGGGCAGACAAAGCAATTGAAGTGCTTAGCAAGCATCAGATCCGGTGTGTGCTTACTGGTGGCTTTGGTTCACACTTTAATGCCACAACAACGCCACACTACGAATATATGCGACACTACATCGAAGGCCAGCTTACCCAGCCGATGCACTTTATTCAGGGGATATCGTCAGCCAATACATTCGAGGATGCGCAAAAAACCAGTGAACTTCTTAACGACCTGGACTACATCAATGCGTATGTGATTACTTCAGATTTTCACGCAGCCCGGGTCGGCATGCTGTTCGAATTATTCTGTAAAAAACGCGTCAGGCTCATCACATCTATCACTAAAAAGAATGCCAGAGAGTTAATTGCACTGATGCAACACGAAATCAAGGCCATCTCCTATGCCGCCAAGCTCAATAACCTTTGATGCATATCCACAGAATTAAGCGAGCATAAAGCAACAATAAATTCACCTGCTATGCCTGGTTGCTATGCTTAAGTGCTTGCTGTTTGATTCCCACATTGACGAGCAGTTGGATTGCCACCACGCAAATTCCAGTATAGTTAATTCTGGGTGTCAGTTCCTACAACTATCAATGGCTTTGATGGGTTTGTTGTACCTGCCAAGCGTGGCAACGAAAAACGGCAATTCGCAAACACTGCCGTTCTGAAATGCAAAGTGTAACTGGTCCAAAGTTATACCTACTACAAACCCAAAATATCGTAGACAGGCAGATGTCTTCTTGCGTTATATGTGCTGACGATGATCCAATCATAAAAATGCTTAACCTGACGAGTCTAGATACTCGCAAGATATAAACCATGTCTAGAAAGCACAGGTTGCAGGCGACGAGTCACTTTAACCACCTGCTCAAAGTGCCCCCCGACAAGCCGTTCATAAAATAACTTTGCTTGATCAACTCACTCACTATGGTACTGATGAGATACTCATATTTAGCAGTGATACTTCTTTTGTGCGCTAACGCACCTCATCACATTTAAGCTGGTTAAATTGAGATAAGGTGCTGTTTTTGCTTTTAAGACAAGTATCAATTAATTACGGTGCAGATATAACCACCTTCACTGCATCTATATGCAGTTATCTTGTCGCGAAATGAGTTTTGCAGCAACTCATTCACTTGTTCACTGATCTCAGTGTCCCGAAGGAACAACCTTATATACCCAATATTATCTGCACTGCTTAACGAATTTAGCTGATTTCCTCTGAAATATATGTCGGCATGGGATAAGCCATCAGGCAGATTTAATTCCGTAATATTCGTGTCACTTGCATATAGTTTATCGACTGTTGCCGGGATAGTGATATTTGCAATCTGCGTATTGTTGATGGACAGATAATTTAAGCGATTAAAGCCCGACAGCTCCAATTCAGTTAAAGCCGTATTATCAAGGACTAAGGTTCGTATCCCTTGCTCATGTTTTAAGGCCAATCGTGATACTGGGTTGTCAGACAGATTCAAGCTATACAAGTTATCGAACTGCGTCCCATCGAACTGCGTCAGTTGATTGCCCGTAAGGTGCAATACATGTAAGTGCTCGTTTTGCTGCAAGCCAGTTAAAGTAAACTCAGTAAGCAGGTTATTATCGAGATATAACTCACCAACTTGTAAACTAGCTGGCATGACCACTTCACTAATTTGATTATCCTGCGCCACAACTCGCTTCAGCGCATCTGCGCCTGTGAGGTCTAGTTTTTGCAACCTGGCGCTGTGCACGTCCAACTTTTCTAGTTCGGGCATCATGCCCAACTCAATAGCAGTCAGCTGCGTCTCTCTTAAGTTTAGTTCTCTAACAGGGCTGGGCTTGAACGTCGTCAGTCGTTGAAGCTCGGAGCGAGAAGCGATAATTCTTTGTAGCTGCGTTGCATTACTGATGTCCAACTCCGCTAACTGAGTATCTTCCATATAAAGAGATTTAAGATTCACGTAATGTGCCAGATCAAGCTGAGGCATCGGCGTATTATTGATGGTCAGAGATTCTAGCAAGTGTGACTCAGACATACCGGATATACTAGTAAGCTGGCTGTTAATGGCGTAAATTCTGCGTAATTTCAGAGCGCCGTCTACATCCAGCGACTGTATACCACTGCCGCTGATTGACAGTGTCTCCAATTGACTAAGGTCTGTAATATCGAGCCTCTGGGGTCCATCGCCAGTAAGTGTTAGTGACTCGAGCTCGCCATGTTTTGGTAAGGAAAGCTGCGCCAGGGAGTCCACCTCTAACGTCAATGCTTCCAGTTGAGTCAGCATACTCAAGTCCAGGTCGCTGAATTCTACATCACGTAATATGAGTTTCTTTAGCTCTGTCAGCTGCTGCAATTGCTGTTTCGCCTGTGAACTGATCGCGGGCACCCCAACCAGGGTAAATTCTTCTAACTGATCAAACAAAGTCAAGCCAGCCAAACTATCCAGCGCGAGCGCCCCAGCCCCATCACATTTTAGTGCGTCAAGATACTCAATGTGCGGGTCATAAAACTCATTGAATTTGTTAACACAGGCAGCGAGAAGAGGATCGGTGATCCCCAGGCGATCCGATTGATTTACCTGACGAGGAGAAAACTGGATATCAAATGCGCACGCTTGCTTCACGTTTTCATTTACAAACGTCAATACTCTACTATACGAGCTACTAAGGCGACGACTATACCCAAGACCACACTCTTTAAAACGCTCGACAGCCATCCCAGGGTCATAGGTAATTTTTAACTCCAGTGGCTGGTTGTATAACTGGTAGTTGCCTGGAAGATTGGTCTTAATACTTCCCCCTTCACTGGCGCCTATATTTATCTGATAAGACGGTATCTCATAGTTCAAGAAATGCTGGTTACTTTCGTCACACTGGCTGCCTTGCATATAGCGACATACTAATAAGCCGTCTGCATTGCTGCTGACGATTTCGACCCAATAGACAAGTCCATCCGCTTCTTCTCTCAACTTACCATCAACCAAAGTAAGACTGGAAACTTCTTGCCCTTCAATGTCTAACTTTAACCCCGGACTGCTATAATGGGTTGATTTGTATATACGCCAGTATCGGGTTGTCGACTCAGTCACTTCATATAGCTTGAAATGATCCCTGCGGCCCCACTCTGTATCCCAAAACAGATATGATTCGAATTGCGTTAATACCGGGTCACTATCCAGCGTAACGGTTCTCAGCAATTTAGTTGGGCGTCCGTAGTTGCCACGATGATCAAGCACATAAAGGTGATTCCCGTGTTTTCGGATCACTTCGAATTTGTGCAACTCTCTTAACTCACAGCTTGGCTCCTGTTGGTCGCAGACCGGATCGTAACCAAGCTGCTCATTGTATTTCGTCATTACGGTCAGAACACCATCAGACCAGCTACTTTCGAATGCACCATCATACTTCCCGTCGCGATACTGACCACCCGGATATAGCTCAAAGCCCCGCTCCCCATTCGCATCAGAGAAGCGCCATTTGCCAGTCAAATCCTCAAGCTTGGGTTCACTTTGACGTTTTAGTAGTACGCCTGTGCCACGCTGGAACCAGAAAAAGTCGTAGTTGGCATCATGTGAGTCATCATTGATACTGTCGATTGCAAACTTGTAACCGTGCTCGGTCTGCTCAAACATTTTAATTTTTGCTACGTTACCGTAGTTATCTTCCAGACGAAGCCTATCATCCTGCGTAATCGACCAAGTAATGTCGTGGTTCCACGGCATGCCCTGATAATCAGTTGAAGTAACAACCCCCTGATTATCGTCTTGTAAAGATATGCTCAGATACTGATCTGTGTGTGTCCGGTTATCCTCCCATTCGGCACCATAGGTCAACACCCAATCACCAACCATACTTTGAGGCGTTAGCTCTGTTGCAGCGATTTCTTTGCTATTTTTAACCAAGATAGGTGTTAAATCATAACTAGATTGAGTATTGGCATTCCAGGCTTGCCAAATCAGATATAAATCTGAATCGCGATAATCCAGCTTAAACCCGGTCGCATGTACTTGTTCGTTATTACCCAGACGAAGGGTTATATAATCATAATATCCCAAGTCAAACTGTGCTGAATAGAGTTCTTCGGAGACTCGCTCTATCGTAAAATCAATCTTGGTATAGCGGCTATATAACCGGCCGGTATTGTTCCATTCAAACTCAAAGTACCAGCTATGCGGAATATCGAGGGCATCATTAAACAACACCATTGCATCATCATAAGGGGCCTGTTTTGAAAACACAGCCTGGATAGTACAATCAGCCAGTGGCTCAACCACAGAATACAAAAAGCCATGCTCATTATCTGAGTTCACGGTGCCATCACACCCGGAAACCTCGGACAAAGTGGCGCCCTCATCAGGTACTAGCAGCACTGAGAAGCTCTGTTTGTAACGGTATTCGCTGATCGATGAAATGGCCTGTCCGTTACCCTCCAGATTCAGCCGTATATCCAGCTGTGGTCTGGAGAAAGCATAATCATTGGTGTTTGCGTCAGTGCAAGTTTGCGTCTCATTGAAATGGCACAGCGTTACCCCATTTTCATCAGACTGTAGCAGTTGTAAAAAGGATTGCTCGTTCGTTTCAATATGGGTCAGGTGCACCAGCTCGTCTTTCAGTGTTACCCAGTACTTTTCTCCATCTATATCAATAGCATCATCACAACGACTCACGTTATCTTCACCACTGTGGCAGTACCGCATGCCTTTTAAGTGAACAGTTTTATTGTCAGAGACAGCAAACAGATTTGGCCGGCCTCCGAAGATATAATAGTTGTTGTTCTGACTAACAAATGCATCGGTAAACGCATTTGTTAGAAGCGGTTCCTCACTCAGCCTAAAAACAAATACTTTACTGCCAATATGCGTGGGAGTAGCTTCTCGCAGGTCTATAGAAGAATATTTTACAGCGATCAAATCACCTTGTTTTGCCAGCAGCTCATACTCAAAATTATGGTCAGTCTGACAATATCCTGAAGTGATATCACAATATTCAACATCTTCGCCTGCAAAGGTGTAATTATGGCGAACCAGGCTGCCATTTAACATGGTGGCCTGTATGTCACGGTCCCAGGTGAACTGAAAATTATTATGCTCATCAACCTGGAAGCTTTCTCTTTCCCCCTTGAGCTTTTCAGGTGTCCAGGTTTTAACATAATTGATGTCGTCAAAACTCGTGTTCTGATGTCTGACCAAGATAGCTGGGAAAAGTTGCTTCTCACCATACCAGGGGTTCAATTCAACCAACACTTGCAGCCCCAACTCAAATTTGCGAACCACAGTGATCTTGTAAGAAAAGCTGCCAAAACGATAGCGCAACTGATTCCCGTTAAGTGTCCAATAGACAGTCTCCGGGTTTCTGGTCGAAGTGATATTGGCTCTGGAATTTTCTAAAAATTCAATTGAGTATGCTTGGGCTATCGACCTTGTTTGCGGAATATTGATGGACCAGTGCCCCAGCAGGTTTGCTTTCTCAAGTTCTGGCAGGTTATTTGCCGCAATGAAAAGCCCCAGGAATGGCTCTGTAAATTCGCTAGGTTGATCACCCGTTGCAACTTTCTGCATCGTCACTTCAGCGGACTGTGCCTGCTCACCATGCTGATATAACTTTAGAGATAACTGATTGACCTGATAATCCGGATTAAAGTAGTTGCCAGACTCATAAACAGATATTGGGCTGTCCAGATTGAGCTGTAACTGAGCTCCACTCTGCAGCCAGGTAAACGACGTGGACTCTGTGGACTGCAATATACCCGTATTATCACTATTGAATGTCAAAGATGCTGCAAAGCCATTGAAGTAGCTCGATTCCGAAAGGTAGTATGTCCCGTCTGGCACAAACTTCACTTGTTGCATCAAGTCACTATCTTGCTTTATGTCTTCGCGGATCTGCCTAAAGAGTACCGGATCTGTCGCCTTGATAGCTCTGAGCAGCGCTCGGGCCTTAGGTAAATCACTGGCTAACTCAAGCGTCGAGGCGAGACCGTCCGGTAACGCATACCCATGGTCAATCACCGCTTTTAAGGTGCTGGCCAGATCAAGCTTTTCTTCGGGGTCTACATTGCGTTTAGCCCGTTGCAGCTCAGAGTGATTAGCCACACTGTCTTCATTTTGCTGGATAAGCGCATATTCAACCGTTGTGAGGTTGGTGACATTCACGCTGAACTGCTCCTCAGCGTCGAGTACAGAGTCTGCGCCGGCAGCCTGCACCAGATTGTCTAACTCACCTAACATGGATACCAAAGTCACATGACTTTGTGTATTAATACCAGAGGCTTCAAGCGTCATCATGGCGTTGATATCCGCTTCATCAAGCTCTACGCTCAACTCATACTCGCCCGTTTCACTCGCTTGAGCTTGAAAGTGTTTTTCACCTGCCTGTAAAGAGACATTCGCATACTGGATTGGCTCATCTGTCACTTTCCCTCGCAAAGTGAGGCGATGCTTTAGGGCAACAATGGTTGCAGTGAAAGTATCTTCACTAGTCTCACCTTGATTATCAGTCACTGTGACAGTAAAGGTGACTTCAGTATCTTCTGTTAAATCTGCACTGATGACATTGAGTTCAACACTCTGTTCACCGCTAATTTGTAGTTCAGCCAATCCGTTATAAGACCATTGATAGGCTGAAATCGAGCCATCACTATCATCAGCAGCAGCTGTTAATACAAAAGCCTGTTTTTCCTGAAATTCGGTCTGGCCTGATTGAATAGAAACAGTGGGTTTAGCGTTAGGTAAAGCTTGCAGTGTTAGTGTAAAGTCATCCTGCGCCGTTGCACCTCGTTCATCTGTTACAACCACAGCCAGAGACACCTGCGTATCTTGAGAAATCGCCTGTGCACTTATAACTAGCTGCGCTGACTGAGCACCAGTGGCGGTAATAGGTGCGTCCTCAGGGATCTGCCACTCATAACGCACTACTTCGCCATCAGGATCTGATGCATCTGCCGTTAAGGTTATCTGACTGGACTCTTCAACAATCGCGGGGCCCGTAATAGTAACTTCGGGCTCAACATTGACCGTTGGCTGGATTGTGACGCTGTGCGTAGCGCTAGATGTCAGCCCGGAATCATCCGTAACGGTTACTTTCAGTAAAGCTTGGGTGTCCTGGCTAACCGTGTCTGCACTTATAACCAACTGCGCTGACTCAGCACCAGTAACAGTAATAGGTGCGTCTTCGGGGATCTGCCATTCATAACGCACTATTTCGCCGTCGGGATCAGACGCATCCGCCGTTAAGGTTATCTGACTGGACTCTTCAACAATCGCGGGGCCCGTGATAGTAACTACAGGCTTAATATTGACTGTTGGCTGGATTGTGACGCTATGCGTAGCGCTAGACGTCAACCCGGAATCATCCGTTACGGTTACTGTCAGCAAAGCTTGGGTGACTTGACTAACGGAGGGTGTTACAACTAAAAGGTTTGCTGTATCGCTACCTGAGAGCGATAACGTGCTGTCAGACTCATAACGCCATTGGTAACTTGTTATTTGGCCATCACTGTCGATCGCATTAGCGCTCAGTGAAAAAGAACCGCCAGCCTGAACCTCACTCACACCAGTTACAGAGACTTGTGGAGCAAGATTAACTTTTGGCAAGAGGGTAACAGTGTATGTGGCGTGCTGATTGACCCCTGCTTCGGTTGTTACGGTAAGTTGAAACGTTACATCGGTAGATTGCGTCAGCATCGGTGCTTTAACATTAAGTGTTTCGTTATCTTGTCCATTCAGCTCAAGCGGTACAACTGAATCATGTTGCCACTGGTAAGAGAGTGCTTCACTATTAACTTCGGAAGAATGGAGTGCAGTGAGAGTAAATTCGCCTGGCGTGACAACAGACTCTGGACCAGCTATCTCTAAGGACGTTGTCGGAGTAGCTTTGACTGTGAGTGTATGTTGCGCCGTTTGTATGAGTCCTTCACTGTCAGCAACGGTCACAAAAAAGACCACATCTAAGTCTTGCTCAATATCACCAACCGACACAGTAACTATTGACTGGTCAGGGCTTTGCAACTCTAGCTCAGCGCCGCTTGCTTCATACTCCCATAGATAACTAGTCACGGCCTTGTCATCTGATGCCTCAGCAGTAAGGGTAAATACAGTCTGCTCTGAGACCTGAGTTTCGCCAATTATGTTAACTGTAGGAGCCTGGTTGTCTGCTTGTGGCTCTTCAGTCTTCGTTTGGGTTTGTGTATTAGCGCTGTTCCCGCTATTCCCGCTTTCACCACCGCCACCGCCACCGCCACCGCCACATGACGCTAACACAAAACATGCCATTGACAGCAAACATAGTCGCAATATAGCAGATATCCTTTTCATCATTACGTTCCCAGACTGGTTGAAAGTTAAACAAATCTACAGGATTTTACCTAGAATAAGGCCAAATTCAAGCTGGAGTGTAAACGCATGTAAATATAAAAGTTACATTATGTTGTGGTCAACTAACCCCGGAAAGTAAGTAAAGTTTTTCTTTTACTACTGATGACGCGATCATTTAATTATTGCTGTTTGATCTATTTAACTTAAGCACGACAAGTTGCCCTTAATCAGCTTGTGCTAACGAAGAACAATCGCTTTATCTGCGAACCTTTGCACTTTCTTATCATCCAAAGACATCAATACAAAATATCTTAGCAAGAGTCAGCAATTTTTCTTCAACATAACCTCAACAATATTCATGAGACTTGCTCGTTACGCGATTTTACCGCATAGAAATGCCCGGCGAACACACCGGGATATTCAGTGATAGTAGTTGATATCTGATAAACTGAACTACCTCTTGCTTGCCGTCGGCATAATCAATCGTCCTCATCCATTGAGTATTACCTAAAGGTAGAATGTGTGCTTTCCTGTCACTTATTTAGGGTGGATGTCCATAATACTATACTGCTCTGCCGATAGAGAATATAAGAGTGCAACTATACAAAGGGGACGCCTACCTGTATTTTTCACCTAAAGAAAAAGACTGGTCCGCACCGGGTTGCCCGGGCACAAAGTTTGCCTATATTAGGGAACGTGAAGCGGGTGAAAATTCCAGTATGTCCGTCGCTCTGGCGGCGAAAATGGCTAAGATTTCGGTGGGGTTCACTGGCCTCTGTGGGGATATCAGCGGTAACCTCGGCTACATGCGGATCACAGATATATCCATGTAATGATTGGTGCCCGTGTATAAAATAGCCTACAACTAGGTTTTTACTCCCTCATTAACACATTTAAGATATGAACATCAAACCTCAGCTTTTAATAAAATAACTATTCCACACAACAAAAATCAGGACAGATATAACAAAACAACATAAAAATTAAAACCTAACCCTTACTTCCCGGATATACAAGGAAAAACATATCAACTCAGGCTAATCGACAGACTTAACAGGAAGCGATTCCCTAATTAAATTGAGAAATACGCTATAAATAAGAACACTCCAGAGAGCAAGTTATAACCAAACTTCATAAACTTTTACCATATCGCATCATAGCTTCCTGCGCGCCTAAAATTTACTCTTCAAAAAACATTACTCGCTTTTAAATTCTGAGTAGAATACCAAGAAAACAGGCAAGAGGGTAAATTTAACCCAATTTATAGATGGAAAAAAATAGCTTAACAAAATTACTTTGCCTGATTACTCAACCCAGATTCATTACCTTTTCTTCTGAATTTTCTGTTAGCCATATCATAAATATAAAACAGGTAACCTGATGCAAAAAGAAGTACTACCGATAGAATGAACAATACGACCCTCCTGGTAAGAGTGCTTGCTTTAAACGCCCTAATAAAAGCATAACTCCACATCACAAGCATAGTAATCATAAGGCAAGCTGTCTCTATTGCTTTGTAACTATCGACACCTTCTTGTCCATAACCCTGAAACACCATAACAACAATAAACTGCCCGAAAAATGCATAAAAAAACGTCCCCCAGAAAAAAGGAGACCAGTACTTACTAATATTCATGATTATTTAAAGCCTTGTCTAATATCGGCATTTTCAAAATTCATTAGATAGGTTTTTATATACCTTTAAAGCAAGATAATACCGATGAAAAAGACTACAGAATTTAATAGTTTAATAAATAGAGGAATAGAGCCAGTTGCTTCATTTCCCAAGGTAGCCATTAAGAAAAGAGAGAAGAATGACTCCAAACCATAAGTACCCCAATAGCTTGCTTGCTCATAGTGACTTAACCTCCATAAATATCAGTAGCTATCCTCTCAAAACATACCGGTATAACCAGCTGTTCTTTAGCGAGCGGGTCGTCGTCGAGTTTTATATAGGTACACTTCAACCAAATTACATTGCACTTTGGCAAACAGATAAGTAGTTTTCAGTGACCCACTTAACCCACACGGGTTAACCCGATTTCCCCGTTAATAGGTGTACGCTCACATCGAGAAATACCCTAGTAGAATTTAGCATACGTAAGCTGATCGGTCTTTCCTGTACCACTGGCATAATCTATCACCCTCAATACATTGAGTATTACCAATAGATAAATGGCGCACTTCCATATGCCAATTTTAGTTGGCAGCCAATGTAAACCATCTCCTTTATAATTACCGAACACCAAGCTAAGACAAGCTTTATTTTAGCGTGATAAAATTCACATCTGACAATCCAGGATATATAGTGCATTTTTCTCTGGCATACACGTCAACCTTAACTTTCGTCGTATATGCGGTCAACGCCAGTGATAACAATGTCTTTCCCATCGGAGTATCACCTTTAAATTGCATGCGTTTAGCAGGTAAAGTATGGCAACTGCCTTCGAGACCATGCATAACCGTATCTGAGGTAAATAACACCGAACACATATCATAGGTATCTACATACCCACAATAAACACTCTCTATTACAGCATCTTTCACATGTACTACCGCATTTGCAGAGCAAGATGCAATTATACATAATACAAACACAAAACACTTCACAATTACCCTCTCTTTATTTAAACCTAAAAATAAACATAAAGCCAAACCTTGCAATTAAAGCCTGTTAAAACTTTAAATTACCGACTTAATAAAGCTCCACCAAACTAATTGCCATGTTATTTTTAATTCAACACCCTAAATCCATTGGGTGCTTTCTAAATATAGAAGGCACACCTTCTTTACGCCAATTTCAGGTAACAGTTAACTTTCTCACTGTGTTGATGTTACTACACAAAAATAAGGCGCTCACTAATCGCCAAATTTTAATGGATATCGCCTTAACTTTGCACGCTGAAGTTTTTGTCCTTTTTAGGCATAAAAATTTGCAAATATTGGAACAAGAAAGACAACAACTAAAAATGGGTATTGCATCAGGAGATACCACCTACTTTTATCTAGTACTTTTATTAGATCTTTCGACTCTATAGATCTTCTATATTTCCCCGTCATTAATAAAAAGTAAAATTTCATATCTTTCATCAACATGAACTTACTTTCAACTGAATTGGGAAAAACAACTAGCTTTTTTAGTTCATCCTTACAACCCAAAGCCAGAACGTCATCGAGTGAGCCAATGTACTTTGATGTAAAATACACCACGCACAACACGTTAATTAAAAAAACAGTTTCAAGCACTAAAAACCCTCTTACAACCACAATTCGGACCAGAATTCAAAAACAGTAGAATAAGTTACAACCCACACAAGATAATGCAAACTCCCACACGCTCAAAGCCAAACCGGCATAACAATTGAATAGCAAAACATCCATCCTAAGCTGGTACACTTCCAAGTTGAACCTGCCCTGGTATCATTGCACATAAAAAGGGCGCTCACTGAGCGCCAACTTTGAATGGGTGTTTCGCAACTAGCACTTAAGCCTTCTAACTTTTAGTTCTCATCGTCCTTCTTTCTTTTAATATTTTTATCCCAATCGGGTGGTAATTCCTTATCTTTATATACATAAAAAGCCAACTGTATAATAGATATTAAGCCCAGCGCGAGAACCAACCCGCTCAAAGAGAATCGCCACCATTCAATCAACGAAAACACAAGCAGAAATATAGCATACAGCACTCGTGAACTTTCTGAACTTACAATAAAAACAGTAAGCAAAGAGACCAGAACCAGAATCAAAGAATGGTACTTCAAGTAACTTAACCTTTCTTTTCTTTCTATAAGCTTAGCATTCAATAGAGCCTCACGTTTATCATGTATGTCATTGAGATACTGCTGAGCTTGCTTTTCATTAAAAAAAGCCTGATCTTCGAAAGACATCCCCAACTCTTCTTCTGTAACAAAGATATCATTCTGAGGTCTATCTAACGTCTGAATTACAGTAAAAGAGCCAACCATCAGTAACAATAATAAAATCACCTTAAAATTTAGCATCCTACAAAACACCACTTGTTTTCATGAAGTTTATACCTACCTTCAATTTCATACTTGAAATTCCCAGTAGGTTCTGCTTGATGCCAGATAAACTCATATTCAGTATCAAATACACTCCCCCCTGAAGAGCTTTCAAAATATGGGACTCTATATTCTTCATACTCGTAAATAGTTTCAAATCTAACTAATTCATCATAAACCGTAGGTGAAGGTATATGCCCTACAACTTCTGCTTGTGCCGCAAACCCATACTTCTTAAGAACGTTTCCTATTGCACCTTTCCCGGAACTCATTAACAGATTTTTTATCTCATGATACTCCTTCTTTCCACTAACTTTCCTAGTCCACGATTTTTTTGTCTTTTTATATTTTAGAGTATGCTTCCTTTCATCTGAGTTATTTTTTCTATTTTTTGGTTTCCCACCATTTTCAGCATTAAACCACCACTGCATTGCTGAGGTCACCGCACCATTTGCAAACTTCCCGCCGGTCATTTCAGACACCGTTCCTCCAACAAGGCCTGCAATTACGGTTCTGCGCACGGCATCAGCTGTAGTACCCGTTTGGGGGTTCATAAATCCTTTCATGGAAGCCGTTACCATGGAGCTGACAAAACCATGGCCAAATTCCCCGCCTTGCAGTACAGAGGCAATGCCACCAACTGCTGCGTGCGATGCCACATTCGCAACGGCATACCATCCATCAAAGGGTAGATGACTGCCAATCACTGACGATGCAGCGATTGTCAGATTTGAAATCACAAACCCTCGTAATGCAGCACCAAAGCTCCCTGTAACTGCGTAGGTTTTCAATGCCTGATAGATACCTACAGACCAGGGGGCTACGAAAGTAAGTCCGATACTGACGGCAGCATCGAGAATAGGCACTTTAGCGATAGCCTTCAATATTGACGAAATACCAGTAACTTCCATCAATTTTTTCAGGAAGTAGCCACTTGGATCGTTATACGTCAATGGGTTATTGAGCACGTAACTATATCGGTTATGGCTTTGTGTTACGCCCGGAAATTGAACGAATGGGTCTGCTTGTAAAAAACGACCAATATTCGCGTCATAGATCCGCCCATTCATATGCACAATTTCAAGATCATCTATTTGCTCATGACCGGTAAATCCACGCATCTGAGATAACGGCATCAAGCTAAGAGATAATCCCGATGACGCATACACCTGCTGCTGCTTACCCCATGGGTCATACAAATACTGTGCAATCGCATTACCAGAGCCATTGGTCACCATTACCGTTGAGCCAAGCATATCCGTGTGTGCAACTTCGGTTTTCAGGCCTTGCCCTTCGATTTCGCTAATCACTACACCGGCAACATACCAACGGTGTTCAATCTGGTCAGGGAGTGCTTTTCCGTAACCGTCCTTACCGCCAGCGCGTTTTGTCAGCTCATAAATTTTACCGATGTAGTAAGTTTCTTTAGTCTGAATGTTGCCATTTATGCTTCGTACATCTTTACGATAGTATCGCGTTTGCTTCTCATCGTATTTAAACTCAGTATAAGTAGAGCTGTTTTTCAGTATTTTATACGGCTTATCAAAATGCGTATAAAAGAACTTACGCTGACCATCATTTACGATGTTTCCATGCTCATCATATTGCATTGAGTAACTGCGCTTACCAGCTTTTCCGCTAATACTGCTTAACTGATAAGGATTACTCTTATTGTTGTAGTGGTATGTCCCCACATTTGAATGCGATTTCAGGTTACCAAAACCATCGTAGCTATAGCTTTCGTTCGCAAGCCTCAGAGGCGTAGCATAATTACTGCTTGAATGCGTAACCGTACGACTCTCAAGTCGTTGTAACCCATTATCTTCATACTCGAATGTCTCCGCATATTTAAACCAGTCACTGCCATAACCTGGTTCATAATACGTGCTTTCACGCGAGCGCGTTGTTCCCCGAGCATCGTGCTTGTAGGTCACATTGTATAGCGTTTGTCTGCCATTACTGATAGTAATAGAATCGATGAAGCCACTGTCACTTTCAAAAGCCTGTGCTCTTGTAACGCCACCAGCCAACAACTGCTCTGTAACACGACCTTGCGCATCAACTTCTTTGATTTCACTCAGTAACGTATTGGTTTGTGCATTAATTGTCTTATAGGCATACCCATGACGATAAAGTGTTTTTACAAACAACCCATTAGGCAATGCCCGATCAGTTAGCTGACCAACACTGTTGTAACCATTTACGATTACAAACTCACCACCTTCATTGTTTGTAACCTGTTTGCTTGGCCTGCCAAACTCATCGAAGTAGTAGAATTTACTAAGTGACGGTGTCGCTCTGCTGGCTAACAGATCACAGCTCCAAATTGGAGGACGTGCATTCGGCCTGCTTGGCTTCGGCTTACCCACTCGATACTGATGCGTAGCAATGAGTTTCCCTAAGTTTCTTGCACTACTGCTTTCACCATATACGTAACACTGAATTAACTGCTTTGAAGTCTGCTTTTCAACTTGCACCGTTCTTTGAATCCGCCCCCACCTATCATAGTGGTGTTCAAGCTTTTCATAAACGTCACCTGCACTACTGCGGCTTGTAATGACGGACTTTATTTCACCAAAAGTGCTGTAAAAAGTTTTCCATTCACCTCTGGACGGATCTTTGACTTTAAGCTTACGCCCATAGTTGTCGTATTCTGTATGTATCTCTGAGGATTTAAAGGTACTGGTGTTGACGTCATAAATCTCATTTCGGGCAGTCACCTGATTACCAAATGCATCATATTCGAAGACAACTTTACTAACCTTTTTGTAATCGGCACCGAAGACATAAGGCTCAGTTTTAAATACAGTGCGGCCCAAAATATCCACACGCTCTCTTCGGTAGTAACCTCTGACAGCCACACCATCATTGGCGCTCGAATTATCAGATGTTACCGTGTCATTACCGTAGTAATTGATACTAGTTGATTTGCCACCGGGCTTTGTGGACGTGGTCAGACGATTGTATTTGTCATAGCGGTACTGGAAACTTTCTGGTCGCTCTCCAGGGCGATACGGCAAAGTTTTACTCTGCGGATTGTTATGTTTGTCATATGTAATGTCTTCATATGACTGAGTCCCATCTAACAGATACTTAATACTTCTGGTTTGTCTGCCAAACTTGTCATAGACCGTGTAAACCGGTGAGCTGCCTGGCTCAACAGACTGAGTAAAGTAATACCCATTGACACCAGCACACAATTTATTGCTTCCACACAATTGGGTCGATTGTCTCGATTCATTGCCATCGGCATGGATCGTTTTGACCGGATCCCCCCATGCATCAAAGAAACTGGTACTCGTTAACCCATTTGGATCTGTGACTGAACTAGAATGAATGATCCCCTTGGCTGATCTCGTTCCATTGTAAAGGTATGATGTCTTGTGACCTTGTACATTGGTTTTTTGAATAACCAATTCACCAGTGCTATCGTACTGTTTTGTACTGGTTCGGCTTCCATGGTATCCGGAAACAGTGGTTTTATTAACATTGCCAAACGCATCATATTCATAACTTTTAGTATGAGTGTTATATCTGTCACAATACCCAGTTGCCGGACGCGTCACCGACTCAGAGGCACATTCCCCTGCGACAGTCTCGCTTTTTAGCATCAAGTTTGGATAGTATTCAAACTCAGTCTGACGTGTGGCCTTTCTGTACCCATTTTTCATTTCTTGCGTAACAGTGGCTTTTTTAAGTCGACCAAACCTCAGCCCATCATTCTCCGTATGATAAGTATTGATGTTGGTTGTCGTATGATCAGCAAAAATCAAAGCTGTGTTATCTGCCGCAAATGTCTTCACAACTGTTTTTGTCAGATTCCCCCACTTTTCGGACATTCCCTCATCATAACTATTCACCGTTAGAACTCGTTTTATCTCTCGGCGCTCATTATCAGTGCCTATCTGCCAGCCCCTTTCAGATGCCTGTCTCAAATAAACAAACGTCTCGCCCAGGTGGCTTCTAGAAGTAGACCAGGTTGATTTAGCCTCGGCAATCAACAGATCATCAGATGTATAAGTGACCGTCCTCGCAGGCCTTCCGGTATACGGCCAGTTCTGGTGATAGTAGGTAGAGGTTTTTACACCGCTATGCTTATCAGTCGTTGAGATTTGATGAAACCCTTGCGTGCCCCTTCCTCTCTTATTAATAACCAGACCGGCATATTCATAGCGCACGCCAACACGCTCATTAAAGCCAGCCAGCGTGTTCGAATCGCTATTAACTTCATTGACAACCCAAACTCCATGTTTAGGTGAGAAGAAGGAAGCATTGACTTTGCCCAGTGTATTAAGTGCCGGGATATAGGTGTATACCGAGCGGTCTTTGATATTTTTATAATCAATACTGGTCTTTACACCAAAGCCATTAGTAATAGATACAAGACGGTGTTCAGCCCCTTGCGCCGATTTTGTATCATTTAATATCTGATTCCAGGTTGCATCTGCCACTGGAGTCGAGTTACTCCGCAACATATCTGGCAGCCCATCGCCGTTTACATCGGCGAGCTTCAGGGTATAGTTAGTTGTGGGCAGCGCAGAACCAACTTTATGGTACTCATAGACAGCAGATGCTGCACCGATGCTTTTACCAAGCCAATATACGGTTTGCAGTCCATCCCCATATTTCGCTGGCACCCAGTACTCTCCTGGCGGACACTGTTGTCGCGTCTCCAGCTGAGGCTCTCCAGGAGCAGGCCTTTCACGTGGATCTCCATTCTCATTACGACACTCGCCATACCTGACAATGGTACGAATAGGCTGCAAAGCTACAATATCAGAAAGCTGATCATTGTTAATATCTGCAAAGTGCACATTACCTTTGTATGCATCAGATCCCAGTTTTTCATCAATGTTCGGCAAGCGCCTTTCAGGGAGAAATGGCGAGGTGGTAGAGCCCGTTGATACTCTGGAGTACCAAATGCCTTTCTTTGTATATACAAGATCAGCATAACCATCCTGGTTAAGCGCAGCAAAACGCAAATCTGTATCACTTTCTAAATCTATTGGGTGCGCGTCATAGTTTGCAGTCTGGCTACTTATCAGTACCTTATATGTAAAAACATCTGCTGTGTTAGAGCAACGTGCATATCTGCTGCTGGGGCGGTACGCACTTTTTAGCTTAACAACGAAGTCAGAAATACCGTCGCCGTTAAGATCTCCGGTTTTTGTGAACTTGGTCTCAATTTGTCGACTAATTGAACAACCGGTTCTGGCCGGCCCAAAGTCCCTATCAGTAAACGTATAAAAATACTTTATATTGCTATCGTACTTGCGTCCTAATGTGTCCTTTGAAGCAATATTTGCTCGGTAGCCAAGTGATTTACCCGTTGCATGCAACCAGTCAACTAAACCATCTCCATTGACGTCTGCCAACATGGCAGGCTGAGCGCCATAGCTAATACCAAGGTTCTGGGCGTTACTAAAAGACCTTTCCTCGACATAATCTACCACACGGCAGAATGAGTCATCTTCGTTGTTAAGAAACTCATCTTCACATATGTATTTCGAACGGTTGACGGTACCTGGCTGAAAAGCCCTTGCATACCAGATACTATTTTCAGCATAGATAATATCCGTATAACCGTCACCATTGACGTCTGCCAGTTGGAAGGCAGACGCTGATTTAAGGTTTCTAGTGACCGTGTCAGTAATCCCTTCTGTAATCGCAACCGTTAGCTGTTTACCTGTTTTATCTGTAAAGACTTTATCCGCCTTACCGTCACCATTAAAGTCGCCAAATAACGTCGTCGTTCTGAGGCCCGACTCCTGAAAGCCACTAAACGTAAACTTTGTCTCGTCTAACGATTTATTGTATTCAAACTGAGTTGCTGGCTTACATGATCCACCACTGGAGATACACTCCTGAATACTATCAATATAGTCATGCTTACTACCGTCACTATTGATGGCGTAGTGACGATAAGCTTCGCCACTCTTAGTCACTGTAATACTTGTTATACGCCTGGTCGAATGGGTTTTTCCTCCTAACAGGTAGCCAGAATGCCTTGTATTTCGCATAGCGTAATTGAACGCAACTCTTACCTGACCATAAAGGATCGAAGTGAGCCTGTGCGTACCTAAGTGCTCACTCTTGTCATACTGAAATTGGATTGTGTTGTTATAAACATCTTCGACCTTAGACAGAGCCCAGGTATGTGTTGTTTTTCGGTTATCTGAGGGCGTTGCAGGCTTTACATTAGAATCTGAACTTAAGCCATAATATTTAACATCCCCGTCTTTTGTTTCAACTATAAAACTGCTTGGACCGGTGTTTATGCTGTCTTTGCCCACAGCAGTGATTTTAGAAAAGCTCGCGAGCTCTGTTCGGTAAGTGCTATTTGCAGCACCATAAGTACCACTAACCAGTAAAAGCCTCTGCCCATCCAAACAATAGCCATCATTTCTAGACAAACGAACTGCTGACTGTTCACCATCTGTTGCAATGTTTTTGGAGCACCGGGTAATGCTGGACCCTGCGGAAACATACCACCCATAGCCTGCATTTCCCGGACCACTGCCAGAGCTATAGGAAATTGCAACAGAAGGTTTTATGCCTCCCGGACCAGTTGGCAGAGAAACGGGGATTGTATAAGTAGACTGACCTGACTCATCGACTCTGAAGTGGCCAGTAGTCAATGCCACCTTTGTCGCTGGTGTCGCAACTTGCTTATTGGTGTAAACATAACCACCATCAGCACTGCCAAGAAAAACCTCGTCATTAAAACTGACATCAATGATTCCATCGCCGTTAACATCCTTTAATGTGTAAGCCCCCAGATTAATATTTGTGGGGATTTCTACTCCATTCACATAGCCGCTTTGCTTATTTAGAGATAGTAAAGTAGCCGGATAATAGGATGTTGCATCAGTATAGAGGATGAATCCTTCTTCACCATTTGCACCAAGATTGACACTTTTTAAACGTGATAAAAGTGAACTGTCTTTGATAAGACTCGGTTTTAGAGCTTCCCATTCATGCCCATTGAGAAACGATTGGACCCACTGACCATTGATATACTGTATTTTTATCAGACCATTACTGGGGTAAATCAAAAGAGGGATCGACACTTGATCGACAGCAATCAACACAAATTGCTTTGGGCTTTCGACGTAAATTGCGCCGCTCTTATCTTTATACGTAAAATAGCTCTTATCAACAGTTGCTTTGACAAAACAACTGAATGTTAAAAGCATCAATACTAGAAGGTATTTAAATTTCATACTCGCTTTCATGGTCCGGACAATAGAGCACCAGTGAGTTGCCTCAATGGATGGTTGGTTGAACAAAAAGCGGGCAATTTACTTATGAAGTCATGGTTATGCAAGCTGCATTTTCACTTCAAAAAAACTGATCTGAAGAATTTATTATTCAAACCTATGTTTGAATTGAAAATTGTATATCTATCTCGTTTTACATTCGTTTACGTTAACGATGAGCTGATACTGTCTCAGCAACTCAATCTGCGTGACAAGTGCAATTACAATCAAATATGGACGGTAATTAGTGGCCTGAACGATGCCGATCGCCCTACGTCAGTACCTGTTTATATCAATAGCTTTTGGAGTAACTCGAGGGCGCTTATTCATTCTCGTAAACCTCAATGGCACCGGTAAAAATGCGGCGGTCACCAGGGAGTATGACCGCCGCCAGACGTAACTTAGTGGTTTAGAGATTAAAATGCGATGTAACTCGCAGTGGATTGGTTGAATTCAAACACCGAGATCTGGCCACAGCGCGCAAAATGGTTATTGCTGCTGTAGGGCGTGTTAGCCTGATTAATATCACCTTCCCAACCCTCGCCATTTTTAACAAAGGCTTTGATTTCAAACCAACCATTGTGGGATTGACTGCAATCCATGTCCACATCCAGCATCCAGTAGTGCGCACCCCACTGATTCAACGGGGTTTCACCGTAACCATGGCTTTCTACCGTTGCTTTGGTCCCCCACTCGGCAGGCCACAAATTAGTTGTCCAGTCTAGTGCGCTGCCCTGAGCTTCCGCACTTTGGCCTGATTCAGCTCCATGCCAGTCAAGGTAGCTATCGCCCTGCTTCCAGCCTTGTGTGGTCGGGTTTTTCAGGTTGTTATGGCGGACAGGCATAGCACACTGCATTGGATACTGAGCACAATTGCGGCCCAGGGTGGCTGCAAAGCTATGATCCAAGCCACCACGAACAAACAGATCCTGGCCAGCGGCTGTTTCGGCTTTGATAAATACAACCGTTCTTTGCCAGTCCCCTACCGGCTCAGTCGGCGTGTCCCCCAGCTTGCTGTTATGATGAATTGCCACAGCATTCATTGCGCCAATGTTGATACTCGCCAGCCCATTTTGATCAACCGAGATTTGATTACCAAGGCACGTATCGCCCGCAGTATTCTTACCACCGCTGAGGACATCACAGTAAACGCCAGCAGTAAGACCGGTTTGCAGCGTCTGGTTCAGGCTAAAACCTTCACGGTTTATGGCCACAAACCCTTCATCACCACGGGAGAAAGCTATCTGGTTATTACCATTGTCCCACCAATTATTTACTGTCCAGTGGCCTGTGGTATTGTTTCTGAAGTCCATGGCACCTGCAATCATGCTGCGGCGATGTTCACACTGCCACTCATTGGCAAAGCAGTTTAAGGTGCTGCCCTGGTGCACAACACTACCCGGCGGTCCAGCATCACCGTCATGGTCAAAGTCATAACTCGACATCACCTTTGGATAGCCATATGGGTAGGCCAGCATAAAGACATTGGCCAGATCATACAGTGCACCATCTTCATACGTCACCACATTACCGGCACCACCATGGCCTCGCTGGTTGTCATGATTATCAACAAATACCACCGCAAGATAACTAGGCATCATGTCCCAGGCTTCACCAAAACTGCTCAGCCAGGCCAGTTTACCGGACTTGAAGGTGTCACCCAGCTTGGTGCTGTACTTAAACTCAGTAACCAACCCATTTGCAAAATACTCATCAGCGCGTACTGCCTGCCCTCCCTGATCAATGACCTCCTGAAACACCAAAGGGTCGCCACTCACCTTGCTCATGATGGCGGCAATATCCGATGACGCCATGTGTTTACTGGCATCCAGTCTAAATCCAGCGACCCCAATACCAACCAAGTCATTCAAATAACCTGCCAGTGTATTTTGGACATAAGACGCGGAGGTGTTGAGATCAGCCAGACCTACCAGCTCACAGTTTTGTACCCGCCAAGCGTTATTGCCATAATCGGCATCATTTATTGCACATGTTTCGTGAAAGTCCTGTGGACTATAGATTGGGTAATGCTTGTCGCCAAATGTACTGCCCGCAACGCCTGTGCCGCTGCCGTGTGCCATATGGTTAATCACAGCATCAACATAAATATCAACACCTGCGGCCTCACAACGCGTCACCATATCAATAAATTGAGCACGGTTACCGCTACGACTTTCTAGCTGGTAACTGACAGGCTGATAGCGTGTCCACCAGGGAGCGCCGGTGATGTGTTCACTGGGTGGCGAAACCTGTACGGCGGCATAACCTTTTGGGCCCAGAAAGGTTTCACATTCGGTCGCAATATCCTGCCAGGACCATTCGAATAAATGAACAAAGGTTGTGGGGGTGGCCAGTGCCTGAGCAGACATGCCCAACCCCGCGGCGATGAGTGCTGTGTTCAGCACTTTGAGTGACTGTTTAATCATTGTATGTTCTCTGTTGTTGTCATAACGGTAATGTTTACATCACGGTAACAATATAGAGAGATCCGATTAAACGTCTATTGAATACGTATGCAATAAAACGTACCTGCACTTACACTGCAAAAACAGGTTAAAAAAACCCTTACAAGCCTGTGAAGCCCACGATTGTAGCCCTAAAAGCACCCGCTAAATCTGTCTTTATTCCAGTTAACAAGGCACCGTTTTCTGTCCATGATGACATATCTGGTGATAGCTAACTATATGAAAATTATACTTTGTCACAAAAAAGTCGGTGCAAATCCCTTGCTTATGCTGAGGCTTCTGGATAACACTTTTCGACATCACTTTGCAGCGAGTAACACTATGATCCTCAAACAACTCAGATTAAGCAAGCACCTGACTCAGGCTCAACTGGCTATGATGTCTGGATTAAATATCCGCACAATTCAGCGGATAGAACAGGGTCACACTCCAAGCCTGGAGTCTCTAAAATGCCTTGCCGCTGCACTAGACACTGACATCAGCACATTACAACAGGAATCATTTATGACCAATAAACATGCATCACCACGGCCACTGTGGCTACGGATTTGGTTTTTCCTAGGAACATTTCAACGCCAGCCTGGTAGATCATTGCTCATCAGGCTTGAGCGTATTTTACATGGTTTTGGCTTGTTTTTTTGCTTGCTGGGACTCATAAACGAGGCAGCCCTTGCTGGCGGTTTGCTTTTGCTCATCAATGGATACTTTATTAGTTATTGCAAATATATGGGTGACAAGTTCGCTATCTGGTGATAATGCGATCTTCCGCATTGCTAATCACACAATCAGCCACGGCTTCAAACCCCTCTGGGACACGTATCAATAATTCGTACCTGTGTCTGTTACAACTTTATACATTTATTTACGGAATATTCCGCCCACTCCACTTAACTTAAACTCACCAGATATCCTAAAAGGAACAAAAATGAGCGTGCGGATCCATGGTATTGACCTTGCCAGAGCATTGGCAATTTTTGGTATGGTGGTCGTTAACTTTAAACTTGTTATGGGCGCTACAACTGGCAACCCACAGCTGCTGTCATTGAGCAGTTTACTGGAAGGTCGCGCCGCAGCGCTGTTTGTGATACTGGCAGGTGTCGGGCTGACATTGAGCGCTCGCAAAGTGCAAAACCACAACCTACTTCAGCGAAAACAACTGCAAAATAAAGTAATCATGCGTGGTATTCTGCTACTTTGCCTCGGGCTACTTTATTTGCCCGTCTGGCCAGCAGATATTCTGCACTTTTACGGCTGCTATTTTATTCTGGCCTCATGGCTATTGTTCGCCTCTCATCGCACGCTACTCACACTGTGTGCGGTGGTTGTCTCCACTTTCCCTGCGCTATTGCTTATCATTGATTACTCCAAAGGCTGGCAGTGGGAAACACTCACTTACCTTGACTTATGGACTCTGGATGGCCTGATCAGACGCATTTTTTACAATGGCTTTCATCCTGTGTTTCCCTGGATTGCCTTTCTATTATTTGGTATTTGGCTGGGCCGTCAACCTTTGCATAACATCGCTACACAGAGAAAACTCTTTGTTAGCGCGCTTGTTATATTAATCGCGGTCGAGGGGACATTTTACCTGTTACGCACGCTTGCTGTGGAGGCAGGAATGCAAGATCAAGATATCACATTTTTGCTGAGCACCGGACCAATCCCACCTCTGCCACAATATCTGGTATGTGCCACTGCCAGTGCTGTGCTTATCTTAATAAGCTGTATCAAACTGGCCCAGTACTTTGTGCATACAACCATACTTAAAGTGCTGGAACAAACCGGAAAGTTATCACTTACTTTTTATATAACACACGTAATTATTGGTATGGGAATCTTAGAATCACTCAACATGCTTGATAATCAGTCAATTGAAATGGCGCTATTTAGCAGCCTGATTTTTTGCCTGTCAGCGTCGTGTTTTGCCATGCTATGGAGTCGAAAGTTCACTCAGGGGCCGATTGAATGGCTGTTCAGATACCTCATTAATCGGGCTGAGACTTATTCTGGTCACTTTTTCTATGCTCGAAAATAACATGCGAGGTAAATTTTTGGAGCGATTATAATAAGCATCGTGAAGTTTGATTAGGAGTTCTTTCACAAAAACAATAACCAATTGATAAATATAGCATTTACAATAACTAAATGTATTACTTTCCTGCCCTGAACAAGTTCAAATACCGACGTTCAGGTACGTGTATTTTCTTTGTTCGGACAAAAAATTTTCGACTACACTGAAATGAATTTCATCTGACTCAGGTCTTGTCGTTACAGCAGCATGTTCAGGTAGTTAAACACTACCGATAAGTACGGGCATGAACATGCTGCTGAACTACCTGTTGAATAAAAGAGAGTTGTTATTTTGGGTCAGGTAACCGCCACGCTCAGTTTGGCACACACTCAATGAGGAAGATAATATGAAAGCACTAACGGGGGCCGCGATGGCGGTCATGGTTGCAGGCCTGGTAGGCTGTAACTCAACAGACAACACGTCATCCAATACAGCAAATGCAAATACCAGTGGTACGAGTACCGATCTGGTTCATTGCTATGATGTTAACGTTTGTGGTGGCCATAATGACTGCAAAACCGCAAGCAATGCCTGTTCAGGACAAGCCAGCTGTAAAGGGACCGGCTTTGTTGCGATGCCAGCTAAAGCATGTGCTGATGTGGGTGGTAAAGTAAAAGATGAGTGGGTCGGTTCAGTAGCCAAATCTGACCTTGTAAAGTGCAATGACGTCAACATTTGCGGTGGTCACAATGACTGTAAAACCGCTAACAATGCCTGTGGTGGACATGCCTCCTGCAAAGGTACTGGGTTTGTAAAAATGCCAGCCAAAGCATGCCAGGACATAGGTGGCAAAGTCGACAGCTAACAAACTAGCCTTGTGTCAGCAGGCAGACACCTGATATGCCTGCTGATCCTAACCTCTTGCTTTAAACGGAAGACACATTGAAAGCTATACCGCCTTATCTGGGATTTGGCCTGGGACTCAGAACCTGCTATTTCGAAGACATTATCCAAACTCAGCCGGACGTCGATTGGTTCGAGATCATCTCTGAAAACTATTTCGTTGATGGCGGCAAGCCATGGCATTACCTCGATCAGATAAAAGAGCGCTACCCGATTGCAATGCATGGTGTGTCTATGTCGATTGGCAGCACGTCAGCAATAAATTTCGAATATCTTGAGCAGCTTAAGCGCACCATTCAACGCGTCAACCCTGTGTGGATTTCTGACCACTTGTGTTTTTCATCTCTTGGTGAATTTAACAGCCATGACTTACTGCCACTGCCGTATACAGAAGAAGCCCTGACACATTTATGTGAGCGTTTACACGTTATTCAGGATTATTTAGAACGCCCCGTTATCCTCGAAAATGTCTCCAGCTACCTCACCTATCATCAGTCCCAAATGACTGAGTGGGACTTTTTATCGGCATTGCATCAGCAGTCTGGCTGTCAGTTTTTGCTTGATATCAATAACGTCTATGTCAGTGCCAGAAATCATGGTTTCGACGCCATGGATTATCTCAACGCGATCCCTCAGCAAGCGGTTGCGCAGATACATTTGGCCGGACACAGCGACTTCGGCAGTCATATTGTCGATACACATGATCAACCTGTATGCGACGCCGTATGGCAATTGTTTCAGCGTTACACGCAATCAAGGCCGGCGGTCAATACCATGATCGAAAGAGACGATAATTTCCCCCCTTTCGAAACTCTAATGGCAGAGTTGCACCAGGCCAGAGAACTTGCCCCGCTCAGTTGGAGGTCCAATGGATGAGTTAGCCCAACTTCAGCAAGCATTTGTTGCAATGCTCACAGGCACGAAATCAGATTTACTCAATCAGATTGCTCCCCAGCCAGGCCTAAGTATTCAGGACAGAGCTTCAATCTATCAAAATGCCTATCGTATTCGCCTGACCAAAGTACTGGAACAGGACCATGAAATGCTGGGCCTTTACTTAGGCGACGACTTATTTGATGACATGGTGAATGGATTTCTCGCTCAATATCCATCCACTGATCCATCTTTGCGACACTTTGGTGACAGACTTCCCGAGTTTCTCGCGGATCACTCTCCTTTTTCTGACCATGGGATACTGAGCGAAATAGCCCAGTTTGAGCGCCTCTTGTTGCAGGCTTTTGATGCACCGGATGCACCTCGCCTGACAATGCAGGCACTGCAACAGATCCCAGCTAATTTGTGGCCCAATGTCGTTTTTACGCTGCATCCAAGTGCGCGATTACTCGCGTGTCAATTTTCCGCAGTTGAGAGTTGGCAGGCACTGAAACAAACAGACACCCCACCACAGGCTGAACTTGCAACCAGACACTATTGGCTGATTATTCGCGAGCCCGATTTACGCACCGCATTTCATCCGCTCTCTCACAGTGATTATATATGTCTGACTACCCTGAAAGAGGGCCTGCCTTTTAGCTTCGTCTGCGAAGCCGCAGCCAACTTGCATCAGGATACTGAAACCGGCACACAAGCCGTTATGCAACTGCTGCAAAAAGCACTCAACGCAAATTGGCTTAGCGAGTATCAGCTTCCAGATCCTATCCAGGCTCCCTCGGAATAAGGCGTCTTATGAAACTTAGTGAAAAAGTCCGTCTATATCAGATGAGCCTGATCGCCAGTATGTTATTTGCGTTTGTGGGCTTTACTTACAACGCCTGGCGACTTGAGGTCTCCGAGCAAAACAATAATATACGAACGGCTTGTTTCGAAATGCTTAGAGAACTGGCACAACTTGAACAGCTTATCTACATCGCTCATTATGATCAGGACAAAACACAAGGCAGCCCGAGAAAAGGCTGGGTAAGCGTAGGCTTAATCAATGATTTCAGCTACCTGACCAACGGTGAACTGCAACAAAGTGCCTCCACACTCAAAGCTACCTGGTCTGATAACTGGCAAAATATTTATGCCAGTACCCAGGCTGTTGATTTGGTGGTTAAAGATATTGACACTGTCCGCGGTGACATCAAACAATTGCTTAATGAACTGGATTAACCGCGCTTTTCGTAGTTACACGCTTTGGCAGCCTGATCTCAAAACATGCTCCGCCCAGATCTGTGCTTTCCTCACTCACACGCACAGTACCATCATGCTTGCTGACAATTGACTGGACTATCGCCAACCCCAGTCCACAACCTCCGGAATCCCGAGAGCGGCTGGGATCAAGCCGGGTAAATGGCTCAAAAATACGCGCCTGTTTTCCCGGCGGTATACCTATTCCATCGTCTATAACACGAACCACCAACTCGCCAGACTGCTCCCTTAGTTCAACGCGAACCCTCTGCCTGGCAAAACGACCTGCATTTCGCAATAAGTTGGTGAACAGTCGCTTTACCAAAGCTTCATCGCCTTGCCAATGTATCTCTTGTGCATCCAGTTCAAAGTCAACCTGAGGATAAAAAGGGGCAACCTTGTCCAGAGTTTCCTGCAATACAGAGCTCATTTGCAACACAACCTGTTTTGGTTTGACTGAGTTGTCTTTCACTCTGGCGTAATACAACAACTCACTGACGAGGCCTTCCAGATCCTGTAGTGATTGATTCAGACTGGTATGGAGCGCCTCTCTCTCCTCCTCTTCTGCATCTTCCAGCATATCCAATGCAAACTGCATCCTGGCCATAGGACTGCGAAACTCGTGCGCCACACCATGTAACAGATCTCGCTGCAACGTTATTCTCGCCTCACCTTCATTTAGTTGTGCGTCAACTAATTGCGAAAGCTGTTGCAGACTGCTCTTCAGATCCTGAGGCTGGCTCAGCGCTACGGGCATTTGAGCAAGTCGTTCAGCCAACACATTGCGCTCTTTAATATTCAGATACCAGAAAACAAGGAGTAAAAGCAGGTTAAGAAAGGCCGATATAAGCCAGTCAAACCAATCAACCAAGTAATAATAAACATCCTGATCAACCAAAGGGCCGATTTCGAGCACCTCATTATCGTTCAGCACAAAATACAATGTGGCATTTAAGTAATCAACCAGCGCTTGCTGTTTCTCAAGTTCAGCAAATTCGCTCAGCTGCGACTGTGAATAAAAGTCAGCATTGCGCCTCACCACCAGCGCCTGAGTATCGTACCGTGCTTCAAGACGCATCTGCTGTTCAGATAACGAGAGTGGTGCAGGTTGCGCAAGTTCAGTTTGAACTTTGGCCCCAACTTCATCTAAAAACTGATTTTGCGTTTCGATATATCGGGTTTCAATCTCAACAAGTAAGGTATCGCGCACTGTCAGAGCTACCACACTATTGAGCACAACGGCCAGGGCGATAAATACGCTCAGCCGTAAAACATTAACTTGCAATCAGATATCCTTTATTTCTTATTGTTTTAATAATTTTAGGCTCTTTTGGGTCATCCCCCAGTTTCTTGCGCAGCCTGGAGATGCGCAAATCAATTGAGCGGTCCATACCATCAAATTCAAGTTTAAAGATAGTGCGATACAGTTCATCTCGCGACAGTATCCGGCCCGCAGAGTTAGCCAGCAACCATAACAGTTCGAATTCAGCACTGGACAGCAAAACCTCTTTGTCACCGCATGTTGCTTTGCGTTTTGCTAAATCAACACAGATTTCGCCATCATTAATTGTTCGCACAGTCTGACTGGTTTGTGTCACAAGCATGTTATGGCGTCTTAATTGTGCCCGAACGTGCGCCAATAAGACTCGAGGTTTAACGGGCTTACACAAATAGTCGTCAGCACCAACTTCCAACCCGGTTACTTCATCAATATCGTCTACCAATGCCGTCAGCATAATAATGGGCCCGGTAAAACGCCCCCGGATCTGACGGCAAATACTCAGGCCATCTTGACCCGGTAACATTAAATCGAGTACAAGTAGATCCGGTGCGAACTCTTCAACGCGCACAACAGCCCCATTTCCCTGTTCATAACAAGCGACATCATATCCATTTTTTTGCAGAAATTGAGACATCAGCTGCGTGAGTTCTCGATCATCATCTATTAAAAGTATTTTTTGTTGTGTCGTCATTTACAGCCTGTTTAAACACGCATCATATATTTTAAGGTTATACGCTTTCGCGTACTGATAAGCTTCTGCTCGTGCTGCTTTATCTGCTTCACTACGCAAGGTATCTCCGCTGCCTGGCATCGCTTTTACACCACATCGGGCCTCCAGCGCTTTAAATTCAAATTGCTCGAAGCCCGGCACCACAGGTCGCCGGCCTGTGGTGTAATATAAACGGAAATCTTGCTTATCCATTGCCCCCGCAAGTTCTTGTTGAAGCTTACTATCTGAAGCAGTCTCTTGCTGATTCATCCCCTGACATCCCGCTGCCAATCCCGCACTGAGTAAAGCACTCAGAACGGTTAATTTACCTTTCATTTTTTTTCACTCCTAACCTACAGCAAGCGCCAACCATCAATAACCAAAGCAGTACAAACAACGTTCCCCCTGAACCACCATCATCCAGAGATTGATTAGGAGTCTGTGGATCCGGTTGCGGATCGGGCTGAGGATCTGGTTCGGGATCTGGCTCAGGCTCAACTGGTGCAGCCTCAACAATGACCTCAACACTACCAGATGCAGTGCCTCCATTACCATCACTGACGGTATAACCGATTGTATCAGAGCCAGAAAAATCGGAGCCAGCCGTATAGAGCAAACCGTTAGACGCAATCGTGACCGTACCGGTTCCCTGATAATCCACAGCAGAGATACTCAGCGCATCACCATCAACATCCGTGTCATTGCTCAATACAGTTAATAATACTTGCTCTGCCTGAAACTCCACATTAGCACTGTCGTTTTCCACGACGGGTGCATCATTAACCGCAGTAACCGTTACCTCTACGTTAAATCGTTCACTGTTTTGATTGTCCTTTGTTGCGAATGCCGCGACATTCAGCGTGCCATTATAGTTTTCATTCGGGATCACTGTCAGATCTGTATAGGTATAGTTATCACCGGGCAACAGAGTGATTAAATCAACAGCCAGCCCGAGCTCAAAGTTAAGATCTTCTTTTTTAATCTGTACACGGTCATCTTCCGCAACAGAAATCGGGCTTTGAGATTCAAACACAGGCACTATCGGATCTGGTGGGCCATCAGAATTGATTGTAAAGTTGCCGGAGTTAATCGCAAAAAAGATATTATCGGTGCAAGCAACCCGCACTCGGGCGGAGTTAGTGCTAATTGCAGATGTGATCAATACTTCCTGTTGCCCGTCATTATCGACCCCATTCGCCAATGATGTGCCAAAAGTCACACCAGCATCGGTAGAAAGGCTAATGGTCACTCTGGAACAAGAAACCGGAGCATTCTGGGTATTCGCAGTATCCCAGGTCACAGTGTGTGTGTCAGTTAGCCACTGGCTACTGCTATCAGGCTGCGTTACGGTGAATCCATTTTGCGAATCAACCACAGTCACCTGCATCGTATCGCTGGCAACATGCCCCTGACCATCTCTCACTGCCAGACGAAAGTTAAGGGTGCGACTTGTTGTGGGGTACACCTCTCCATAAGCCACACTATTTGACAAAATATCAATTAATTTAGGAAAGGTTCTGACCGGATCCATTGTTGGATTAAAGACCCGAAACAAAGGCCCCGACCCTGAGTCAATGGCATCCTGGCTCGCACTATTTGTAGCCGACCCTAGGTCGAACTGCTGCCAACTGTAGCTGAGTGTATCTGAATCAGTATCGGTTGCGCTGCCTGTTAAAATGAATGGCGTGCGTGCCGGTATTGTAAAATCGCTACCGGCATCAACCACTGGACTTTGGTTAGTCAGGTTAGTACGGGCGCCACAAGTACTCCCAACCCCCTGACGCGTCACTGCAACCATTTGCTCAATGGAATGCAAATGAAAGAAGGGATCTGAATTCTGCTGTAAATCTTGCTCACCGCAGATACCTGTGTACCCCATGATTGTCGAACCACTGCCCGGCTCATAGGCTGATAAGCCGGAGCGATTACCCTGACAGGCGCCCACCAAACCATTAAAAGTATGTTCAGCACCTAGCTGATGACCAATTTCGTGAGCTACATAATCGATATAAAACGCGTCTGTTTCAGGTATAGGGCTGCCAGTCAAACCAGCCGCTTTCTGGGTTGAGCAAACCACCCCCAGCCCGGCAACGCCTCCCCCTGAGGTTACCACCAAATGTCCAATATCATAATCCGTGTCACTCATGACGTTTTCAATCGCTTGTGAAATGGTATCTCCGTTGATGTCCTCATCCGTATTTGTAAATGGATCCGTGTCAGCATCCACAAAAATGATCTGGTCATTGTTAGCAACCAGCTGAAATGTGACCCCAAGATCCCGCGCATAGACCTGGTTCACTCGATTTACCATAGTCACAACGGCAGCCAGACCTAGCTGACGTGTACCGCCATGATAAGCGGTATATTCTCCCGTAGCTGCGACGGCAAGACGGTAGACTATTTGTTCACTGATCTGGCTGGTTTGCATCAGCCCTTCTGGTTTATTTGCCATAGAGTCAGATATACCAGGAAAGCGAATTGCGCGGTGACGTTTAATGTCTTGAGCATGGTCATGATGAACCGCTGGATTAAAAACATAACTACGATAGTTGTTTAACGCCGACTGAGGGTCAATGTAAACAGTTTGCCCCTGGTGTTCAAACATCCCATAAAACCCTCTCGGTGACAGATCAAAGGTGCCCTGATTTTGAGGCTTTCCTACTTCAACACCTTTAAACGTCCTTATTTCTGGATACTTTTTTGCCAGCTCGGGTGCCATCACCTGGCTCGGTACCAGGCGAAACGTTACAAATTGCCCATTTGGCAGCGGCAAAACCATATCTACCATGTTTACCGTTTGGAGTGTTGCTCTGACGGATGCTATGTCTAGCTCTAGGTATTGCTCAGTATTGCCAGACTTAAAATACTTGTCTTGTTCAAGCATAGTCCAGTGAGTCTGGCCGATTAAATGGACCGCCAATGCACTTTGGCAAGTAAGAAAAAGCATCAGGCATATCAGTGAGAGTTTATTCATAGTCAGCCCCGTCGGATTGTTGTCATTGCGGTCATAATTCAACCATACAACTACAAGCATAGACGGTCAGTAACCATTTGTAGGCGCTTTGTATCAGGATTGATAAATGTACCCAAACCAATTACTTAATTTGTCAGGTACAGGCACAATTATCTAAGCTGGAAAATACTGCATTTCAGCACAACGCACCTATAAAGGCTCAGGAGGTCGCGGCTTGATGGGCTAAATTGTCCTTTGCGGCAACCCGATAACGCTGCTGATATTTACGTTTAGCAAAAATAAGCCCAAGGGTTCCTAAAACCGAAGGGGCCAGCCACGCCAACAATATTGCCTGCTCCCCCAATACCTCAACAAGCAAGTAGCGGCCACCAACGGCGCTGAACGCTGTGTAAACACCAATACCCGAACCAATCATTGCGCTAAGATGTTCAATAATCCATTGGCGCGGCTTTACTGTTTGGGCAAAGGTATAGCGCATCATCTTAATTGCCACAATCATACTAATAATACTGAACGCCAGATATAACACCTGACCACTTTGAGCGCCCAGATAAGCAACGTATAACGCACTGACACACAAAGCAAAATAGTTGAAAAGCATATCAGGGCGCTTTACTGTCAGGCGTGAAGCCTTATCCTTAAGCACGCGCATACCATGTATAACCGACGCCAGAACCAAAAAGGACAGCATGAGTAAAAAGCTGGCTCGCTCACGCGCAGTATTTATAAAGTCAGCCTGATTTTGTGCCTGAAGATAAGCTTCCTGATAAACGGAAATGGGGTCAATCAAAACCAGTGTACAGCACAAAATCCCTGATAGAGAGACAAGCTGCATACTATAAGCATAAGCTTTACCTGACAGATTGTGTATTTTCCCCCCTTTTTTAGCCAGGATTGGTGCCCAAAATAAAAGTAATGCACAGCTACCCACTATGATGTGAATAATTAAAGAAAATTGATGAAGGTATTGCATAATTGTTAGCTCCCTAGTTGATGTTCATCCAGCTTAGGGAAAAATAATCCGACCTTCATGTCACTATTGTCACTAATAACTAATGACATTCGTCATGCTTCTTTTCTGACTCTGATCTGATATAAGTACATATTATAAATAATAATTATGATTTTATTGTGCAGCCCTACTTTCAATACCAACCTTCTATGCTTACAACCGCACTCGTGACCTGGTGCGCGGTTGCTATACCAAGTCTGCTTGCCTTATCACAGGCCTCATTCTGGGCCTGGTTGCCACATCTGACCTTGCTACCCTTAATTTTGCTGGTCACCAATGAGTCCCGGCACAGCTATGGTTATACGGTCAGATACTGGCTACTGGCGATAATGGCTTTACTGATCCACAGCACGGGTTTTTTACTGCCGTCATCGGTATACCTAATTTACAGCGTAATGCTCATCGCCATTTTGACCTTTTATTTATCACCGGCTCAGTCATACAGCTACATACTATTCGCTAGCATTGCCTACCTGCTGATCCAAAAACTCTACTGGCAACACCCATGGCCTTGGGTAGAAGCGATGTTATTTGCCTCATTTCATTTATTTTCCTACGTGGTAAGCCATCGCATGCAGCAAGAGCGAACGGCCAAAGAGCAAGCACAACTGGCAAACAGTCAATTGCTGGCCACGCAATCGCTACTCGGACAATCCGTATCAAGACAAGAACGATTATTACTGGCAAGAGAACTACATGATGATGTGGGTCATCAGTTAACCAGTTTGATCGTTAACCTTGATGTTGCCAGAAGAACCGCACAGGAACCTCTAAAGTCTCAGCTACAACAAAGCTATACACTTGCCCGTGAAACACTGGATAAGATCCGCATACTCGTCAGTGATAAGCGCACCGAGCAGTCACTTGACCTCGAAGCGGTGCTCACTGAGCTGATCCATCACGTACCCCGGGTCCATATTTCATTGCAGTTTAACGCTCATCCCGTATTACAAAGCTTAAGCCATGCCCATTGTATCCTGCGAGTTTGCCAGGAAAGTATCACCAATACCCTTAAGCATAGTAACGCCACGCAGGTCAATATTGAATTTGGCCCGTCAGCCAGCGCAGAGTTTAGGATGCAAATAGGTGATAACGGTACAGCTGCGCCACTCATTAAGCCTGGCAATGGACTACTGGGTCTACAAGAACGGGTTGATGAGCTTGGGGGTCAGTTTGATTGGCAAAGTTCACCAAAAGGCTTTATTGTGCGAGTTCAGTTTAAGGAAACACACCATAATGAATAGAATAAAGGTTCACTTGGTCGATGATCAAGCTTTAGTCAGACAGGGCATGCAGGCACTACTCGCACTCTGTGAAAACATTGAATGTAACAGCAGCTCAGCAAACGGGCTGGAATTTATGAATCAGTACAACGCAGGCCTGATTGATGCAGACGTTATCTTGCTAGACATGCGTATGCCTGAACTCGATGGGGTTGGCGTGCTGGAGCAGCTTAATGCCATCAGTGAATCACCCAAAGTATTAATTTTGACCACCTTCGATGATACTACAAAGCTGCAACAGGCCCTGCAACTGGGTGCCAATGGTTGCATGCTTAAAGACGTCGAGTTAGAAGAACTAGAAGCAGCGATTAAAGCAGTATACGAGGGAAAACTGGTTATTCAACGTGCTTTAAGTAACGTATTTAAACAGGCTGAATCAGCATTGGATGAACTCACAGACAGAGAAAAGCAAATACTTGTCCTCATCGCGCGTGGGCTATCAAACAAAGAAATTGCAAGCCAGCTGTTTAAAGCGGAGGGGACTATTCGCAATCATGTTTCAAATTTACTGAGTAAGCTTCAGGTCAGAGACCGCACGCAAGCGACATTAAAAGCAGTAGAATTGGGTCTGGTAAACCAAAACAGCTAGATCCAGAAATGAGCAAAATGTGAGATATAACCTACCCAATTGGTAGGAGAAATAGGTTAAATCTGTAATTTACTTGTTTTAGGAACAATTCACTTGCAAGTTTAGATCCCAAACTCTAAAGTACAGTCTGGTTTTATTATTGCATTGGACGCACTATGACTTACTTAATCAGATGGATCGCTGGCATTGCCCTGCTTACATTGGCAATGCTGACCCTATTTAAAGGACAGTGGTTAAATTCCGGCTTACTGGCTACTTTGGGCATACTGACATTTCCACGTCGTAATCACACGCAGTTAGACAACGCTGCAGGCTATGGCCAACAATTGTACCAAAAGCACCTGGTAGCTGACTCCAATCAACGCTCTACTACCATACCTTATCTGGTGGTGTGTATTTCAGTGGTATTAGTCGTCGTGCTATATCAGCTTCTGTCCGGTTCAGCTGCATAAAGCCTGCGCACCGGCTGACCTTATGCAATGAGTGCTACGAAGCCCTATTTAAGCAGGTCGGTGCCGTTATGAAACTCCAAAATCATAGTGTCACCGGCTGCACACGAGCTACCCTGAATGTAGCGGCATACATCTAAGCTATCCCTTCTCGATTGCTGGATCTCCAAAACTTGTGTCTCCAGTTCACCCTCAAGATGCAGCTTACCGTCAACCACGGCAAACTTGCCCTGAATATTATTCGGCGCTTCTTTCGCGTAAACATACTCCCAAACTCCTGTTTCTGACGGCACCATCATGAAGTAATATAGCGCAGACTCACTCCCAGATTTGAAAGTAAGCATTGTCTGACCAAGCCACGAATAATCAAACGCGGCTACGCTTTGATATGGCTTTAAATCGAACTTAACAATTGCCTTACCCATAAAAAAATGCGGGCCAGCATCGACCAACTCAGAGTCTGTTTGCACTGAAACGTAGAGCGCTCCTTCGTCCTGCGCCAACAGCTTTAACGTAAAAGTACAAGACACATAACAAGTATCATCGGGACAGACGGGGACCGTACCCAGCTGAGGGTGAATAATCTTCTGGCGCTCTATTTCACCAGCCTGATTAAATGACCAAACTGCGCTCCCGAAAGCCACATTGGGAATATAAACGTGATCCTCAAAGTAATCATAGCGAACTGCGCCACTCAACCAGGTACCCACCGTATTCTCATAATTGAAGTGCGTTTTCTGATCTTTAATCATCAACCCCGTGCGCAACAACGGCGCTTTACCTGTATGACTTGTGGCTTTGATCACAACACGTAACCCAACCCCTGCCAGTGACTCTGTGATCCTCAATACAAGTTTCTTTTTAATACCATTTTGCCAGTATTTCAGCACCAGACGATTGCCCTTAATACGCCATTTAAAGCGGCTCACCGTCTTATCATGATGCGTTATTTGGCCATCCCCATTAGCAAAAAAATTCGCTTCGACAGCACCAAATGCAGGTATATCAAACTCTTCATACAGGATGTAATCAACCGCGGGAAGCACCCAAGTTCCCTCAGTAAGATCAACTCGCCAGTCTTGCATTGACTTAGCTGGCACCAGGGTTCCGGTAAAGTGCTGTACCTGCGTTTCAACCACTTCCATCGTATCCGTTCGCACTACCCGCATGTGTTGTGCAAAGGAAACACCTTCCTCCGACGGAAAAACATGCACCTGGTATATTTCTGAGCGATATTCAACGCCCTGATCTTGATATGCCCAGATAAGTTCCGGTGAGGCCAGGTTAACTTGTAATCCATCATCGACTTTACTCCAGCTTATCTGGCTTTCAGTTTGCCGTGCGTATTTTCCCGCGCCATTTTTGGCCAGAACAAGTTCATAGGTGGGACCAGTCGAACTATTATCGTAAAGGAAAAACTTGCCTTTATTAATATCATGCAATTCAGCCAAGCTGGTTGCGACGCTGGAAAAGCTCAAACCAGACAAGATACCTAGTATGATGGGGATTAAGATTCTATATACGTTCACTTCTAACTCCTTGATGTTATTATTTTATATATGAGCAACACGCACAGTGCTGCCAATTCACTGTGACAGAGTTGAAATGCTTGTTCAAGTTTTAGACAGAAGCGTTTGGTGGGTCGTGTAATAACAGGCTTATATTATGGGCCAATATAACTGCGGTTATGATCAGCCAAGGCACGGCGGACCTTATCTATAATTTGACTGTCTGTATCCGGATTAAATGCCAGACAAGCTCTCTCGCCGGAACGATCTCGCACCTCCAGTGCAGAAGTCACCACCTCATAAGGCTCTTCAATCAAACGCAGGGCCTCATAGATGGTGAATTCCGTAGTCATAAGAAAATCTACCCGACCCGCTAGTAGTTTTTTGACCAGCGAACTGGGGTCAGCAGACAGATCCAGGTTAACTCCGCCCTTAAACCCCCTCGCACGCAGATATTCGTGGGTCACACTGCCTCTGACCAAAGCAATAATATAGCGTTTAGCATCGTCCAAAGACTCAACTTGTATGTCATTTCGTGTAGCGAGGCGAAACAGGTGTTCTTTGACTGGCCTTAACAGAGGACAAGCCCATTCAAACCGGGCCTCACGGTCTGGCGTGCGAAAAATAGAGTAAATCATAGTGTTAGGTTGAGTTTGGGCAATTTTCATGGCTCTGGTCCAGGGAAACACCAAAATTTCATAGCTGATCCCGGCAGCGTCAAGCACTTCCCGCACCTTTTGAGTGGCACGTCCATCTACCTGCCCCTGCGCGTTGGTAAAGTTGTAAGGCACCCACTCTTCCGTGACAACTTGAAGTTGAATAGTCGGTTCTGATTCTGGCACTATGACGGGGCGCGGCTGCAGATGTGGATGAGCAGCTACCAGACGGCAGGCAAAGATAGCAACAGCCACTACGGAGCAAAACAATAACTTAAAGATCGTGCAATACCTCATGCAATCTACTTAACCTCAACCCTCATTGTATTGACCAAATAGCACCCAACCATACCTGATGGTTTTGCAATTTCTAAGCCTCTCATGCACCATGCTAGACTAAACTCTCAAACAGATCACTGCTATGCTAAAAAATATCCTTATTTTCGTCACTTTGCTCTATTGCGGCGCACTCGCAGCAAATAGCGCTCAGCCTGCTCCCGTCTTAACCGAGCAACAGCAGCAACAAGTATTACAACAGCTGCAAGAGCCAATGTATCGCCCATTAATGGAGCGCTATATTTTAGACGAGCTAAAATCCTTACGGCAGGATCAACAAAAGCTGCGTGAGGATGTCACTTTACAGCTCACCCACAAACAGCTTGATGCTGCAGATCGCGCACTGACCTATACCACGGATACCATCAACAATGTGCTGTTCATCATCACAGCCACTGCCTCACTGCTCGTGTTGGTTGGCTGGAATTCATTACGGGATATCAAAAATAAAGTTGAAGAAACGGTCAATGATAGAGTCGGAAACATCACCGAAGAATATGAACAAAGGCTCAGAACGCTTGAAGAAAAACTCAAAGAGCGCTCAGAAGAAATTCTCAACAACCAACGAAAAATCACGATTACAAACGAAATTCACTCGTTATGGATGCGGGCAAATCTTGAAAGTGACATGCATGGTAAAATCGAGATGTACGACGAAATCCTGAAACGTCACCCCGATGATGTTGAAGCAATGGTTTACAAAGCCGATGCACTGCTTGAATTGGAACAAACAGGTCCCGCTATTAACCTTTGTAATCAGGCACTTGAAATTGATAGTGACTACGGCTATGCCTATTGGCAACGCGCCTGTGCCTATGCACTGCTAGATCAATATGCTGATGCGATTGCCGACATAAAAATGGCCCTGGCTTACTCGCCAAACCTAAAGAATGAGCTCAATAACGAGCCCTCATTTCAAGTTTTGGAGACAAACCCGAGCTTTAAGGAATTGGTTGAGCACTGGTAGCGGCACTCATCTGTGCTGAGGCTATGTACCTGAAAAACACTGTGCATAGCCTTGGTGGATTACACACTTAACGAAAAAACACGACCTTTTTAATTTTGCCGTTTTCAATTTGATAGCTGGTCACAAATTCAGAGCGTTTGTCCACAACACCCGCCTCTTTACTGCAAATCTCCGAAGTTTCATGATCAATCACGATGGAGCCATGCGTAATGCGCTTAATTGAGGTAGCTTTAAGGCAGTGCATTTTCTTAAACATTAACCCATAACGCTCGATCAGTTTTTCTTTTCCCGTAAACATCAAGGTTTGCGGATACATGTAAAACTCAACATCTTCGGCATATAACTCAATAAACTTGCGTATGTTTTGCGCGTTATACGCCAGAATAAGCTTGTCGACCACAGCTTCTGCCGCCAGTTCCTGCTCTGTCTTTGTTAACTGATAATCGCTGGCCTGTTCATCAAGCGCAGGGTTTGCCGACCCAATAATTGAGTAAACCAATCCAATCAGTACAAATAGGTATTTCATAAATTACCTTTTCATGGGACTAATTGGCGTGCACGATAGCAAATTCAGTTGCCAGAATACAGAATCAGGCCAGTCCATCGGGAAGTTTTGCGTTTCTAAGTGTCAATATTCGAGTACATTGCCTGACGCTCACCAATATTGCTCTACCGTAATATGCCCAGGTTGTGCCCGCCGGTTACGAGCAAAGCCCATCGTCTGTAATAATGTCGTCGTGTCTTTCACCATTTGCGGGTTACCACACAACATAAATTGGCTGTCTGCTGGCAGCTGCTCAAAACCACAATGGCGGCACAGCTCTGCGCTCTCGAGCAGGTTTGTCACTCTTCCGGACAGCGTATGCGCCGTCTTCTCCCGACTAACTAAGGGCACATATTTGAACTGCTTAAAGATTTTTTCGGTATCCAGTAGCATGTCCTGATAGCACAAATCCTGTGCATGACGCACGCCGTTGACCAGTACAACCCGATCAAAGCGCTTCCACAGCTTTCCATCGCTCAGCATAGACAAAAAAGGGCCTATCGCCGTACCTGTACTCAGCATCCACAGTACACTGGCATCTGGTACTTCATCCAACGTGAAAAACCCACTAGGCTTGCCTGCCACTAAAATATCATCGCCTATGTCCAGCGCTGCCAACGGAGCTGACAATTGTCCATCTGGCACTTCAATTAAAAAGAACTCAAGTAACGGGTCCTGAGGCGCGTTCACAAAAGAGTATGCGCGCGATACTTTTTTGTCTTCAACGGGTAATGCCAGTTTAGTAAACTGACCAGCTGTGAAAGGGTCTATGTCAGCCGCAACTTTGATACTAAACAAGCTGGGCGTCCACCACAGCTTTTCAACCACTTTGCCATTCACCCAGTTCGCCATACTTGCTCCCGATAGTTTTCTTATACCTGCACCTTAAATCTGGCATAAAGTGAGGTAAAAACAAATTTTTATATGAATCAAGCCCGCTAACACTACATCCCTTTACACCAGCGTTTGGCCAGTGCACTCGAAAGCAGAGGTTGCTCAGCGCTATTTCGAACAGGTCTTGCCACAGTCTGATTTAGACTAAAACGCGCCGACAACAGCATAACAAACTCGATATAGTCCGCCGCAATTGCCTCTATATCTTGCAGTTGCTGTCGTTGTGACTGATTCAGATTATTAGCAGAACTATATGACCGGAAGGTGTCGAGCCATTGAATAAACCTCCCTCCTTGCTCTGTCAGCATGTCGACCTCCAGAGTGCTCAAGGCGCGCAGCTGATCATATGCTTGCGTATCATTTTTGGCCAGCGCAACGACCAACATGTTTGCCACCACAGCCTGTGCATTGCGTTTATCTCCCACAGCCAGATAGTGTGCACGCGCTTGCTGATACGCGCGCTGCGCCTCATCATAGCGTTTGAGCTGCAAAGCCGTATTGCCTTTAGCGACATGCAATCCGGCCAGGATAATGCTCGGTAGGTACTTTTCCTCAATTCCCTGAAGTAGACGAAATCCAATCGCTGGCTGGTCGGCATTGCGATGTACTATCGCAATATTGATTTTAATAAGCGCTCGTTGATCGTGGCTGTTGGCGTATGTTAACGCACAACGATAGTGCGTCAGTGCGTCTTCAGGTTGCCCGATCTTACGATAGGCAACGCCTATGTTATTTATAACATTAAGCTCTTTACCCGTAACGTGAGGAGATAATCGTCCCGACTGAAGTATTTGAGCGACCTCTTCAACGAGTTTCCAGTCCTGTACCCTAGTTGCAGCCATCAACAAATAGCGATATGCCAGTGCCGCCTCGGCGCAGGTTGCGCGCTGAAAACGCTCCTGATTGCTTAAATACGTTTGCACAGCTTGTTGAGGCTGGTTAACTGCCTGTGATTTCAGCAACTCTATCGGCACATTACAGGATGCTGTTGTTGACAGGGCCATTCCCCAGGATAACAACATAGTTGGAAAAACTATCATCTCAGACCTTAATATAAAACCGCATACCCTGAGTATATAGCTAACTGGTAAGATTAAACGCCAACCCGCATACATTTATTTCAGTTCAGCGAATACTGAGAAGAAATAAAATGACAAAATGTCTGCAAGGAATGTTCAACGAAAAACTATTCTCGAAACAGGCTCTTTAATTTGGTAAAGGCATATATCACTGTCGCGCCTCCCCGGATATTCAAGAAAATGAATAACACAAGACAGAGGGCAATAGATTTCAGATAAAAAAAAGCCGCACTAGGTGCGGCTTTTTGGGTGTGATTCGCGTTGTTTTAGGCGTGTCTCCAAAACTCTGCGATTACGTTACCAAGGAACAGGGAGATCCTGGGCAGGACCAAATTCTTTAAATTGACTCAAGGGCAATTTTAACCATTTCATTGAACGTGCTTTGACGCTCTTCTGGTGGTGTTGCTTCGCCAGTGATTACGTGATCGCTCACCGTAAATAGCGCCATTGCTTTTGCACCATACTCGGCAGCAACACCGTACAGGCCAGCTGTTTCCATATCAACAGCCAGTACACCTAACTTATCCAGTTCAGGGTAAAAGCTGCTGTCAGCCTGATAGAAAGTGTCTGTGGTGTATACGTTACCTACTTTTGCTTCAATACCCAGACGGCGAGCAGCGTTAACACCATTCTCAAGCAGACCAAAGTCAGCAATGGCCGCAAAATCAAAGCCTCGTACGCGAGCGCGATTTACATTTGAGTCTGTACTTGCACCTTGTGCAAAGATCACGTCACGGATTTTAGTATCCTGGTTGATACCCCCACAGGTACCAATGCGAATTAAGTTTTTAACACCAAAGCTGACAATCAGCTCACGAGCATAGATAGACATGGATGGAATACCCATACCAGAGCCCATAATACTTACTGGTTTACCGTTATAAGTGCCAGTAAAACCGAACATGTTGCGTACGTCCGTTACCTGACGTGCGTCTTGCAAAAAGTTTTCAGCAATGTACTTGGCACGCAGTGGGTCCCCTGGCATTAGCACCGTTTCTGCAAAATCACCTGGGTTAGCATTAATATGCGGAGTACTCATAACATGTTTCCTTTAATTCAAGCCTTAGCGAGTTGGGCTGCAAAGCCGTCACCATAATCACAAGCAGATAAGTTAAACCACTGAGCCAGCGTCTGACCCATATCTGCGAAGCTGTTTCTTTCACCTAACGGAGTATTGTTCATTCCATTACGATACGCCAATACTGGCACGTATTCGCGGGTGTGGTCTGTGCCCGGTGCGGTCGGATCACAGCCGTGGTCCGCTGTAATTAACAGCAGATCATCGTCTTTTAATTGGTTAATAATGTTCGGTAAATAAGCATCAAACTGCGCCAGCGCCTCAGCATAACCCACCGCATTGCGGCGATGACCGAATTTTTCATCGAAATCCACCAGGTTAGTGAAAATCAAACTATGCTCCGGAGCGCTTTGCATGACTTCGCTGGTTTTTTCCAGCAAATTCATCAGGCCAGGCGCTTTATGCTTTTGTGTAATACCTTGATGCGCATAGATATCAGCGATTTTACCAATACTGATCACTTCACCACCGTCGTTCGCCAGTTTGTCTAATACTGTCGGTGAGGGCGGTAACACTGAGTAATCACGTCGATTACCAGTACGAATAAAGTCGGCACTAGAAGTGCCTATAAATGGCCGCGCAATCACTCGTCCTATATTCATTTCATCAAGCAGTGCCCGTGCGATTTCACATACTTGATAAAGCTTGTCAAGGCCAAATGATTGCTCATGTGCGGCTATTTGAAACACGCTGTCAACTGAGGTGTAGCAAATTGGCATGCCAGTTTTGACGTGCTCTTCACCCAGTTGCTCTAAAATGGTTGTGCCTGATGCATAGCAGTTACCCAAAATTCCGGGAATATCTGCGCGCTTGCACAACTCATCAATAAATTCTTGTGGGAAACAAGGCTGTGTATTGGGGAAATAACCCCACTCAAACAACACAGGTACGCCTGCCATTTCCCAGTGCCCAGACGGCGTATCTTTACCGCTGGATAATTCTTTTGCATAACCCCATGCAGCTTGCGGTTCAATACGCTGTGCAACTTCACAGGTTTCTTTGCCTGCGGCTTCACATGCTGCAATAAGTCCAAGCTTACTTAAATTAGGCAAAGATAAGGCTTCACCTTTTTCTTGCTTATATGCTGCTAATAGATGAGCTAAGGTATTAGCACCAGCATCTCCAAACTTCTCGGCATCGGGTGCAGCCCCAATCCCTAAGCTGTCTGCCATTAATATGATTGCTCTTGCCATAATCTACCTCTCATCTATTTATTCTGACGCACAACGATTTTGTTTTTAGGTCGTGATTACTCGTCAGAGGGTGTTACTTTATTTGTAGCCCAAATTAACGTACAGGACATAAGTCCGCTGTCATAAAAGCATAACAAAAATCCATTTGTCCCCATATTAATTAAATTTCAACACTAATTGGACCAGCGGACATAAGTCCTGTTTTGTTATAACCAAAACAATTAAATTTGCTCCTTAAGCGAGGCAAAAGAGATTAATCGTGTCTTTTTTGCTATTGTGATCTTCCAACATTAGCAACTGCTGGGTGTGAACTTTAGTGACACGAACAATTATAGCCATCGCCGGCGCATCTGCGTCCGGTAAGTCTCTTTTTAGTCAAACTATTTATAACGAACTAGTAAACGAACTTGAGTCGGGTGCCATCGCCGTTATAGAAGAAGACGCCTATTATAAAGATCAATCGCATTTGCCGTTTGAACACAGAACTCAAACGAACTATGACCATCCGGATGCGTTTGAACATGCGTTAATGAAAGAGCACCTGACGCAACTGCGTCAAGGTAAGTCTGTACAAGTACCGACTTACGACTATGCTCAACATACACGCAGTAGTGAGACACGCACGGTAAACCCGGCAAAGATTTTAGTCGTTGAAGGGATCTTACTGTTAAGCGATCCAGCATTAATCGAAGAATTTGATATCAAGGTGTTTATTGATACACCGCTTGATATCTGTCTGCTGCGAAGAATGCAACGAGACATAGAAACTCGCGGTAGAAGTATCTCTTCGGTGGTTGAGCAATATCAGGCAACGGTAAGACCTATGTTTTACCAGTTTATAGAGCCTTCAAAGCACAATGCCGACTTGGTCGTTACCCGTGGCGGTATGAATCGCGTTGCGATTGATATTATTAAAAGTAAAATAAAATATTTACTGCAAGAATAATACGGGAACAATCTGGCATGACAACAATAATGAGCTTAGTCGGCATGTTAATGCTACTAGCCATCGCCTACGCAGCTTCCACCAAGCGTAGTGCCATTAATTATCGAACCGTGGGTATCGCATTTATCATGCAAATACTCATTGGTGGCTTCGTACTTTTCGTAGAAGCCGGTAAAAACGCGCTGGCGGCTATGTCGAAAGCGGTTTCATCCGTGATCGGCTATGCCAATGACGGGATCAGCTTCCTGTTTGGCCCTTTGGCCGGTGCGGACAACATAGGGTTTATTTTTGCGATCCAGGTACTTCCTGTGATCGTATTCTTCTCAGCCCTGGTCGGTGTGTTATATCACATCGGTATTATGGAGTGGATCATCAAAATCTTAGGGGGTGGTCTACAGAAGCTGCTCAAAACGTCCAGACCAGAGTCTTTGTCAGCAACGGCAAATATCTTCGTAGGACAAACTGAAGCACCTTTAATCGTAAAGCCTTTTATCCCTAAGATGACCCAGTCAGAACTGTTTGCCGTAATGGTAGGTGGTTTGGCGACAGTAGCAGGCTCTGTCATGGCAGGCTACGTTGCTATTGGGGTTGAATTAAAGTACCTGATTGCAGCCAGCTTTATGGCAGCACCAGGCGGTTTCCTGATGGCCAAGATGATTGTGCCGGAAACCGAAAAGCCAAAAGAAAACCTCGCAGAGGTTGATAGCGGCGACGACAAGCCGGTTAATGTAATAGACGCAGCAGCAGCTGGCGCGTCAAGCGGTATGCACCTGGCACTGAACGTTGGTGCAATGTTACTGGCTTTTGTGGCACTGATTGCACTATTAAACGGGTTACTTGGTGGTATTGGTGGGATGTTTGACCATCCAACACTGACGCTACAAGAGATTTTAGGCTATGTATTTGCTCCGGTTGCCTGGATGTTAGGCGTACCTTGGGCAGAAGCCACTCAGGCAGGCAGCTTTATCGGCCAGAAACTGGTTGTGAACGAGTTTGTTGCTTACCTGGACTTTATGAATTATCGCGACACGTTAAGTGAACACACACAAGCGATTGTCACATTCGCGTTATGTGGATTTGCTAACTTGTCATCGATAGCCATCTTACTAGGCGGATTAGGCGGTATGGCGCCGAGTCGAAGAAAGGATATCGCACGCTTAGGGCTCAGGGCGGTTTTAGCAGGGTCTATGGCTAACCTAATGAGCGCAGCAATTGCAGGGTTTTTCCTCTCGCTAGCTTAGAAACTTAATGAGATAAGCCTCAGTTGCAAAACAATTGGTTGGTTGCTTTAAGGGGTTAGAGTAACCAAACTAACTTGAACGATACTTCACCAAAGGGCCTTTATGGCCCTTTTATCGTTTCTATACGCTCATACCAATTTCACTTAACACCTGGTCTATTTGAAGGAGCAAATATGACGCTAACAGCGTTAAAAACTTCTCATTTAGAACCTGATACCTTAGACATAGGTTCACAAATTTTTGCCTCGCCTATAGGGATGTAGGTGCCTCAGCGATAGCAGGACGCGGGAGCGGTGTTATCGACTATATTTTCTCGCCTCAAAATAGAACACTTAATTAAGCAAATTGGTATCACTTCTTTTTGCTATCCGGTAAGTTTCCTGTGCATGCAGGTAAAGTCCCTTCACTATGCGAAAGAACCCCCAAACAAGCAATAACGGCATTAAGATCAAGTCAAACAGATTCACCGCCAGTGTACTCACTAAATAATGCGACAAAGCGTTCTGCTGATACCTGACATGCTTAGGTGATACTTTTTCCAGTTCATGAATGCTCGACTCCGCTTTGTCTTTTAATGACGCTTTATTCTGTCCATGTGTGACATCCTGATGATATTGCAACAACGCTGTACGACCCGTGGTTTTATAACTAACACTCACTGAATGGCTAATGGCACCACTGATATGAATGGCATAGGGCAACATCAGATGCAGCACCACAAAAGCCAGCAATAGCCCTTCACATACTCGTTTAAACACAGCACATAACACCACAGGTAAGCCAAATAACTCAGCACATAGCCAAACCATCGCGCCACTTAACGTGACAATCAGCAGCGGCATGGCTATAAAATGTGCTGCCTCACTGAGTAACGACAATATCTCTACAGCAACCAAAGAGGCAAGATTCAGATTAATACCTTGCTGCAGATAATGTGTCACTGTCGCAATCATATTACCGACGTCGACCTTAAACTCGGCAATAAAAGATACGCCCACTTGACTGCTTTCCACCACTTTAAGTAGCCCGTTAATCTCTGCCAGATAAAACAAATCGTCCAGCGCCTGCGCTTCAACATGATGCAGGTATGCCTGATTGCTCAGGTATACGGCATCCGGTTGATGCTGCCAGTCATGATAATGGATCACCGCAAGGGTAAAAAAAATAACCACCACCAGTAGTAGCAGAGCCCGCATCACCGTGTGCTCGTGTTGCCAAAGCTGTTTCGCAAAGTTCATGATTTTGCTCCCATACTTGTGCACTTCATAGCATTTAGCCCCCGCTCTCCCGCTATCACCACATCCATATCAACCGAAGTACGCACACCTGCAACTTGGGCAGAATCTGAATATTGCCATAACCACCAGGCATGTGCCTGCTGAGGGACATCGGGGCTGTCAGCATAATCAGCCAGCCAAAAAGGTTGGTTAGCGAGCTGGGCCGATAAGTTCTCTTGCCAAAAATCGCCATAACTATACAAAATGGTTTCACACCCTGTTCGCTGCTTCACGGCTTCCATAAACTGCGCAACCCCATTGCTGATCTGTTGCGGTGTACGATTACTGGTGATCTCCACATCCAGCATGGGCATCAGTGTCAATTCCAGCCCCTGTAGGGTTGCCATAAAGTTATCGAACTGCTTAGTGGGGTCATCGTCCGGTTCAAAGAAGTGATATGCCCCCACTTGCAAGCCCGCTGACTTTGCTCCTTTAAAATGAGCATAGAATTGTGGGTCTCGATAGGTCATGCCATCGGTGGCTTTGATATAAACGAACTGCACACCTGCTTGCGAAACTTTCTGCCAATCAACAGTGCCCTGATAGTGTGACACATCAATCCCCAACACAACCTTGGCATTAGGATCACTGAGATACGACTTAAGGTTGTTCGGAAAAAGTACCTCATTCGACGCACTACTCTGCTGTACAGGCGGCATGAATTCGGGTCGAAAGAAAAAAAACAAACAGGCGATGGCCATAAACAGCACAAAGACCATAGGGGAATCGTGTTCGAGTGTTTTGCTGGAGAGCATTCAGTGTCCTTCTCTAAAATAAGTGCTACCAAGCGAATAGCATCTAGTTTAGTCAAAGGAAGTGAGTTTGTCTGATAGGTAGTTTAAATAAGCGAGGAAACAAATGGCCGGTCCGAATCCCCGGCCAACGAGTATAAATGATGTGATTTACTGTTTAAGCTGCGCTTTTGCCTGCTCTACTTTATCGTAGTCAAGACCCAACTCCTGAACCGCTTCTTTAATCAGTCCCGGGTTCTGCATCACTAAAGCCATCAGCTGCTGTAGTTTTTCAGCTGGAATATTAAGCTGCTGAACAACGGCCATAGCCATCAGCGGGTTTTCGGTCAGCGCCTGAAATACCTCATTGATTTTTTCATCACTGATGTTGTGCTCTTTGAGTAAAGCAATAATGGGATTCATATGTTTTTGTCCTATTTTAATCTTGTGGTAGTTCGTTACGGCGCAATACGGCGCCATAAAATCCGTCAAACTCTGAATTTATCCCCGGCAGCAAACTTAGTTCCTGTTGTAGAGTCCAGTCAGGGTTTGCGTCTAAAAACTGTGCGACCTGTTGCTGATTTTCAACCGGCAGTACAGAGCAGGTTGCATACACCAGTTTGCCACCCGGACGGCACATCTGGCTATATCGTTGTAGCAGGTCGGCCTGAAGCGCAATCAGATCGTCAATGCTTTGCTCGCTAAGGTGCCATTTGCTATCTGGGTTACGGCGTAACACACCGGTCCCGGAGCATGGCACATCAAGTAAAACCCGATCAAACTTATCTTTAAGGCGTTTGATGGTTTTATTGTTTTTGATCGCCCTCGTCTCAATCATATGGCAGCCGGCACGCTTTGCCCGCTTTTTAAGCGTATCCAGCTTATGCTGATGGATGTCCATCGACAACAGACGGCCTTTATTCTTCATTAAGGCTGCAAGATGTAAGCTTTTACCGCCAGCCCCCGCACACGCATCAACCACTTTCATGCCTGGCGAAACATCCAGTAACGGCGCAATTTGCTGAGAGCCTGCATCTTGCATTTCACACTCACCAGCCTGGAATGCGTTGGATTTAAATAGCTTATCTACCGCCTGAATGACCAACGCATCAGGTAGCGTAGCAGAAACATGCTCACAGGAGATCTGTTCCCGCTCCAATTTACTAGCCAAGGCGTCTGTCGAAGTTTTTAAGGTATTGGCTCTAATATAATAACCCGGTGCGCGATTTAACGCTTCAGCGACCTCTGGCCATTGCTCGCCAAGCTGAGAGCTTCCCAAAGCATTCAACCAGTCTGGATAGCTAAGCTGAATCGCTTGTGGCGCTGTGTCCAGTCGAGTTAATAGCTCAGCCTTTGAAAAGTCTCGCATTTCTGGCCAATCGGGGACCGGCTTATCAGTGAGTAACTGAAAAGCCTGCCAAACAGGCCAAAAATCTTGCTCGCTGGCATTACTAATATAGGCTAACTTGCGAATAAAGCGCACGAGGTCATACAGAGTTGTAACAAAATACGCTTTGTCTTCACGACGCCAGTGGGGATTGTCGTATAAGTGGTTCTGTATGACTTTGTCAGCATATAAAGATTGTTGGAATATTCCGTTAAATGCGGTGTGTAAAGTACTGATAAGTTGACGATCAACGGTCACGCGGTGTTCTCTGCCTGCAAATATTGAATATGAATTGTAGCGCTTTTAAGCGGCTCAAACCACTGATGGATGCAGTGTCAGCGCTTCAATGTGAGCGGGCTGTTGCCAGACCCAGTCAAAGAGCAGAAAAAATCAAAAAGCCAACAAATTAATCATATTGACGACGCCAGCTCTAGATACCAGGTTAAATGTACCCACAGCAGGAAAATCTTGGGGGGGGTACGAGTTAAATCAATAACTAAAGAAATGTTATGAAACGACAAGTAAGAGAGTCGAATCTGAAATCTCTATCTCAATCCCAGCAACTTAACCAGGCTCAGACACCCAATGTGGCCGGTGGCCAGGTTGAACCAAACAGCAACTATCGAACTTATCGTAACTGCCCTCCTCCGGGTGATTCGATGGCTTGTGCCCCTGCACAGGAGATGATTTGTGTGATCACAGGTCCCTGCAGCGACTTCTAATCCCAAAAATAGTTTAAACTAACAAAGGCAGCGCTTATCTGCAGTCTGCCTTGATGCAACTATCGCCCCCACAGACTTGCCCGCAGGTATCAAAAAACAAATCTATCAGTTTTGAATACAAATCAAGCATGCTGTCCACAAGACAAGTACATGCGAAGTTTGTTAGAATGAGATTGATATTAAAATGTCAAAAAACAAGAGTTTATAAATTGGAGATAAGATGAAGTATAAAGGACTTTTTATCGCTGTCAGTGCAGCACTAGCACTCGCGGCGGCTCATCAAACGATAACTCGATTGCAAGCAAAGAACAACAAACAAAACCCATTATTACCTCAACACCAACGCCAGACAAGCCAGCCCCTGTATTTTCAGTGACAGCAACACTGGGTAGCGCATGTAGTAACGCGACCACACCGACAGTTGCAGAAGTGATTTTTCATAATGTCAGTGGCAAGGTCATCTCTAGCGCAAAAACAGGCGTAGATGGCAAACTCGCGCAGACCCTGCCAGAAAACACACATCATGTTTCGCTAATCGCTAAAAGCACGAATAACGAACCGATGGCAACTCAGTTATTTACATTGCTGGATGTTGCTAACACTGATTATGGCATCATCGAATTTGACCGACAGCAAACCTGTGACTTCCCCAGAAAAGAAGTTGATCTCAGTGCACTTTCTGCCAGTCAACCTGATTACTATATCAGCGGGCTGCTAGGCGACGAAATGGCCTTACATGACGCGCTACCTGACAGCACATATATTGATGCTGAAAGTAAAAATACGATCCTACATATTAGTAACGAAGACTACAGTGATGTTCGTGGTGGTCTGTTCAACCTGGAAGGCTCAGATCCACTCGAGTTAACGGATGAAGCATTTGATAGCCCAGGTGTGAGAGTTAATGTCGTCGACTTACCTTTATCACAAATAGACAGCGTGAACTCTCGTGTACTCCTGGCGTCATTCGACGATAGTGAGCAACTCAGCACGCAATTTCTAGTTGGTCCTAATTATCGTCATAAATATATTTTTCCTGAACTTGCAAACACCAGCTATGCATACAACTCTATTTCCGAGCGCGCAGCTTTACCTGGCTTCGATATGTTTACCAGTTCTGCCACCGTGCATAGCATTTCTGATGACGGTCAACCCAGCGAAACTGATCCGCTGCTTTATGACGCGGCTTTACAAAATGCCTTTATGCAGTTTGCACAGTCTATGGCCCAGCAGAGCAATGGCAACCTATTCGAGTATGACTTCTCCGATGTTGATGATCGCATCAACCTGGTCGCCATCACATTGCGCTGGGACGATACCATCAATGGCGAAGTTAAATGGGAAATTCTCAGTAAACCCCAGGCAACTATCCCCACCTTTGAGTTTGGTACAAGCCTAAATATGGCTGTCGACACTGTTGAAGGCTTTGAACTAAACCTGGATGTGGCAGCAATGAATTTCACTGGAGAATTTGACGCCCTAAGACTGGAGTTTCAAAAGGGAGCGGCTGGAAATATGTATACCGATACTTCACTCTTAAAAGGGGCAGCTGTTTATAGTTTTGAAATTGAAGCGTCTGAGTAATATCTATATAGCTGAGTACAGTGATTTCTATTAACTTTCAGCACCAATAACATACTAGATATAGAAACGGCCTGTTCAGAAACAGGCCGTTTCTACTTTAGTTGTAAAACACACTAGTCAAAAACATAGAAATAGTTTGCAATGTTAATTTTTTGCGCATTCTCGGAACCACAAACAACAGGATCATGTAAATACACTTTCATTCTTTTTCCAGATGCATATGCCATCAGCAAAGTGCTGTAAAATTTGTCAGGTTCAGTTGCATCACTTGTCAAAAAGAATAGTTTTTTCTTATTTCCACATTGGCTAACGTCAGCTTCAGTGGTGAAAAAAGTTGAATTAGCGCCATATTGGCCCACCGATGTGATTCTGGTTGCTACAGTCCAACCCTCAGCGAATGCGAAGGCATTAAAAAACAAAAGACTAATTCCAAAGGCAAATTTGAAACTTGCTAATTTCATTCTTTTATTTCCCCTATGCTTTAAAGTTAAACAGAGCATTTTGAGTAAAAAACACTCTAAAGAATACGTTATGAAAAACAGATTGTACCTTTATTGATTATATCATAACCAACTTTTAGGAAAAGCCTGTTCATCACTCGGACATATTTATTTTCTTTCATTACTGTATTGCTTTTAATTTAACCTACAGAATAGGCAGCCCTGCGACAATTTGCCACATTTCAAACTCACTTAAGTTCATTATACTCGCGGCAGTTTCTCCAAGAGTCATCGTTATGTTTTCATATTCTAAAATTTCCGTTGCGCTGATGGGTTTGAGTCTCTCGTATTTTGCTTCTGCGCAGCAAACTGCTCATATAGAACGCGTTGAAGTCACAGGCTCTAAAATTCAAAACATTGAACTGGAGTCAGCAAGCCCCATCACTACCTTAACAGCCGAAGACCTGTCTATAACGGGCCTGTCTAACCTTGAAGAGGTACTGCAAGGCTTGAATATATCGGCAGGGTCTGCTGGCAATGCTACCAATGCGTACTGGACCAACAACGGGTATGCAACAGCGCAAATTAACCTGCGTGGTATGGGGATCAAGCGCACCCTGGTTTTACTCAATGGTAAACGCATTGTCGCAGGAGGAACTGGCGCCAATGACAGCCCGGACCTTAATATGATCCCAATGGAAAGTGTCGAGCGCATTGACATTTTAAAAGATGGGGCATCAGCAATTTATGGTGCCGATGCCGTTGCGGGCGTTGTCAATATCATAACTAAAACCGACTTTGAAGGCGCAATACTCTTAGCCAAAATTGGCCAAAGTAGCAAAAAAGATACCGAAAATGCAGAACTGAATTTTTCCGCAGGTAGTCAGTTCAACAAAGGCCATGCTACCATCAATGTAAATTACGTCGACAACGGAAATGCGCTTCAATCCAGGCGTAATCCCTGCCCGTTAACTGAAGCTGACGGCAAGCTGGTCTGTATTTCATCAGGTTCAACCATAGGTGGACGGGCACTGTTAGCCGATGGTCAGGAAGTACAGTTTAATCAGGTTGCCGGACAAAATGGCGACCATTACGAAACCTATGATAATAGTAAGCATGGGTACAACTGGTTTGGAGCGCTCAACGCATACAGCCCCATGCAGCGCCTTAACCTGGCAACGTTTGTCTCCTATGAACTTACCGCGGCGGTTCAGCTTAATGCTTCTGTGCTTTACGCCAACCGTCAGTCGGATCAAATCGTTACCCCCAGAAGTTTTCAACCAGTTGATGTATCCTCGCAATTTGTCTTCAACCCCACCGGGCAAGACCTTACTTTAAAGCGTCGACGAAATATCGAAGTGCTCGATCCTAAGTTTTATCAGGAAACAAACACGACCCAAACAACCTTTGCTTTGTCGGGCGAATTGTCAAATAACTGGTTGTGGCAAGCCAGTTACAATTGGGGGAAAAACACGGGCACAGATGGCTGGAGCCATGACTTTGACGACGCCCGAGTAGCCCAAACACTCAATGCACAGGTCTGTAGCTCGAAACTGAATGCAGCCATCCCCTGCGGAGATTACTTTGGCGTTGATGAACTTACCCCAGAAGTCATCAACTACGTAACCTATCAGCGCCAAGGTACAGGTGGCAATCGACTTCAGTCACTTAATTTTGAATTAACTGGTGATATTACGGAACTGCAAACGGGCACTCTGGCATTTGCGACCGGCTTAACGATACGCAAAGAAAATGGCTGGCGTCATCCTGATCCCATCGCAATAAGCAATGGTGAGGAGGATGCGATTGCAGGCAGCTCCGAAGTGAAAGAAACATTTTTGGAGATTTCAGTCCCACTGCTAAACGGCTTACCCTATGCGCAGTCAGTAAAAACGGACATGGCACTACGTTATTCCGATTACCAATATTTTAATGCAGAAACCACCTATAAACTCGGCTTAACCTGGCGCGTAAACCAACACTGGTTACTAAGAAGTGTGCGATCCAGCGCTTTCCGAACTCCAACCATTACCGAACAATTTGGCGGCACCAATGTTGAAAACCTCATCACGATTGACCCGTGTGATGGTGCAACGGGTCAGATATTGGTTCACTGTACAGCTGAAGGTATACCCAATGATTTTGTGCAGGACGGCTCAACCATCAGAACAGGGGTTGGTGGTAACCCGGGCGTTGGGCCGGAAACAGCCAATACCATCACGTTAGGGGTCGTATTTCAAAATGCACTGGTGTCAGCTTCTTTAGACTACTTCGATATTAAAGTCGATAACGCCATCAATGCTGTTTCTGGTTCGAACATGTTGCGCCTTTGCTACAGCGACCCGACAACCTACAGCGCCTATTGTGACAGCTTTTCAAGAGACCCTATTACACATCAAATCACAGCGCTTGAAAAACGCCCGATGAATGCAGCGAGTGAACACGTATCCGGGATAGATTTGAACATTCGTATCGACTCTGCACATCAGGCGTTTGACTTCCGATTTGTCTGGGATACCACCCGCCTACTGAAACATGACAATACCGCTTTTGCCGGCGCAGAAACAGAAGTGTTACTGGGTAAAATCACCTCAGACAGAGGCAGCTTTAGCAAATGGAAATCGAATCTCACAGCCCAATTCGACATAAAAAAGTGGCAAGGCACATATCGCATTCATTATATCGGCAAAGCAGAAGATGAAAATGGTGGCGGGCCTATTGGCGCTGAGGTACCCAGCATTATTTATCATCATGCTCAAATCGGTTACTCGGTGTCTGAGACACTTTCTGTATCTTTGGGTATAGATAACCTCTTTGACAAACGCCCCCCCTTTTTAACGTCATGGAATGATGCCAACACCGATGTGTTTACCTATGACACGGTCGGACGGCGCGGCTACCTCAAAGTCAATTATCAATTTTAGCCTTGTTTGGGTGACAAGCCGATCCTTGTCACCCAGCCATGTCGTCATATGCCCTTCACATCCTACCTGTACAAATTACCTGTAACGGCATATCACATCCGTTGTTAAAATTAAGCTGAACCAGGCAAAACAAGGACAAAAACATGCCATCTGCTTTAATTGAAATAGGCTTACCCATTGCGCTAATCCTGATCATGGCTGGCGTCGGCCTGAGTCTGACACGTGCAGATTTTCAACGCGTCTACCATCAGCCCAAAAGCTTTTTCATCGGAGCAAGTTGTCAACTTATTTTACTCCCTGCGCTTGCTGTTACGACCATTGCATTGACCGGGTTAAGTGGCGAACTGGCCATAGGTTTATTTATTTTGGCTCTGTGCCCCGGTGGCACAACGTCCAACCTTTACACTTATTTAGCAAAAGGGGATGTTGGCCTGTCGGTGTCTTTAACCGCGGTTGTTGGCTTTATAACCCCTTTTACTCTCCCCTTTCTGGCCGCCTGGGCAATCGGCTATTACGGGCAAAACAACACCTTACTTGAGTTTCCGGTACTCAAGGCCTGGTTACAACTCATTGTGGTTGGAGTTATCCCCGTATTAGCAGGAATGGCCATCAATGCCAAATGGCCTGAATTTGCAAAAAAAGCCAGTCCGTATATCAGTCGTTTCTCTGTTGCAATATTACTGCTGGTGATAATCAGTATCTGTATAAAGCTTGAAGACAAGCTCGTCGATTATCTAATTCTGGCAGGGCCTGCGGTGATCGTACTTAACCTCGTTTCTATGCTGGCAGGGTTTCTGGTAGCCCGCACGTTCTTGCATCAAGTCACGCAAACCCGCACCATCACACTGGAAGTCGGATTGCAAAATGGTACGCTCGCTCTGTTAGTGACCACAGGCTTATTAGGCAATGAAGTGATGTCTATTGCACCAAGCATATACAGCTTGTTTATGTTTATCAGTGCAGGTTTATTTACTGCATGGGCAATTAAACAACATAAGCAGGTTCATCACTGATAGCAAACTGAGTGGATAACACTGACTGCCCGCAGTTGTCAGTAACTGAGTATACAGGACAAAACCAAGAACCTAATTGGCAAATATTCTGGAGGATACACAGAACCAGTTGCCGCCTAAACATAGCTTGAAGTCGATACCTAAGCGGGCTATACGACGGTGAATCAATCCGGCTAACTGCAAGCTGTGCGATAAACAACACCGTGCAGAGTTCCTTCAGTTACAACTCTCAACTAAAGATAGAAAAACGGGATAACAAAACCTCACAGATACTGCGACTTCATGCAGCAAGGTTGTCAACCTTTAGCACTTTAATTATTCAGTTAATTTAAGGTGACCAATGTGCTCGCAGTTCTCAACTTGGGCGTGCCACGCGCCAAGTTGAGATCCAGAATATTACTTGAAGAGCTAAGCATACTTAGCGACAAGAAGGGATTTAGACGACGCATACCAACCGGCACTCCATGCCTTGCTTCTCGCCTTACTTCGCCAGACAGCGAGTCAAGGCAAATAATGGGCGTAATGCCCATGTAATATTAATTCTTCTCATTTTCATCCAAGCTCTGCTCATGTTTTACACCCGTATTCCTGCAATATCGAGGAGATTTAAACAGCGAATGTAATATGGCCAAGGCGAATATCATTAATGCAAGCCCAAACCTGCTCTCGGTTAACTTAAATTCGGCACTTGAAAACCATGTGATTAAGGCCGGTGACTCGCTTGCAGATGACAGGGAAAGCCAAACTACGGTTTTTACTTTTTACGCTTGGTCAGCACAAGTTTCCAGTCATTTAAACAGAGACGTATTTGCGGCAAACGGTAATGACAATACTTTGTTGATATTTTCAACCGCGTTCGAGAGTTATCAAGCATACCGCATTGTCTCGAATGTATCTGTCAACTTGGAGATTTGTGTCTACGTGTATGGCGACTGGGTTGTTGGAACTGACCAGTTTGGCAGCACCAAAGATATCTTAGTTAAAAGGCTTTCTCAAACCGAAGCAACTAAGTTACTTGCTGCTTTACCCTCTCATATTCTCAACAACAAACGGCCACGGCTTTTGATACCTGGCGGTGAACCGACCAGCTTCATTAGCTATTGAAATGAGTATATTAATCAATCGGCAATTATCGATTGCAAGCAACCACGGTCTCAGACCATTTAATATAAAGGACATAAACATGGCTACAGCAAGCTTTATCAACTCAACAACCAATACCATTCAAGTACGCTTAAACGATGGTGAATTATACACCCTGGAACCCTTTAGTGTTATCACCAGTGATGCTGGTCAACCTTCAGTTATAAAATCCCAGGCGCACCCTTACCCGATAAAAGCCCGGGACGACAGAGATGTCTTTGGCGCTGATAATCGTAACAATACTTTGGTTGTTACCTCTGATGCCGCGGCCTCATCGAGCCGCTACACCATTACTACCAACAATACTCGCTTACTCAACTTGAATCAGTATTACTTTATTTTTCAAGATCAAGTGACTGGAGAAGACCAAACCGGTTCTACAGACGGTATTCATATCAGTCGTGTTAATTAATACCTGATTTAATCTCGATTTCAGTCAGAGAAAATTTGGACCTACCAAACGGCAGTTTTTTAACTGCCTATTTTTATTAAGGACCCCCCATGGCCAAGCGTACTTTTGTAAGCCCTAGTGAAGAAATTCTTGATCTTGATACTCCCCTGGAAACCGATAAACGTCGTAGCTTGGATAACGAACATGCTGGCCATGAATTTGTTTTGCAGCAATCCCATCCAGATCAGCAAACCGCTCTCTATCTCTTCAACCCGCTTGGTCAGCAAAAGGGGCACCTGTATTTTTATTATTTTGGCCACGGCAGCACTGCACCATTAGCTGAGTTTTCTTTGGCAGACAGTGAAGATATATCTGGTTGCTACGTATTTAGTAATGACCTGGTTGCGCCTGACCAACTCCTGACCGAGCTGGATAATAGTGACGACATAATTACAACGGGCCTGGGAACCTCGAGACTTGCCTGGCGATTGGCGTTCGATTGTGACGAGCCTGATGAAAGATATAAAACGCTGCAAACAACTAATGTCGGGGCAGTCTTTGAAGATACTTTTTTTGCGGTAGATGCCGGTGGCATAGAAGCCGGTCTGAGCAATCGCTGGGGGTTACTGCTTACCCGACGTGCAACGTTAACACTTGACGCGAAGATGCAGCAGTTTGTCATCAACAACCCCAAAGAAGGCCAGAAAATTGCGGTACAACTACAACAGCAGGAACAACAGATAGACATTGGCAGCAAGCCGGAACTCATCAATATTCCACTTAGCGGTGACCGTTGTGGTGCAATGGTGTTTGACTGGCAATGGAGCCACTATCAACTCAATCAATATTTTAGCGGCGAATTAAAAATGTTCTTCGGACATGACGCTGACATGGCGAGCACCATCAATTACCCGCTTTTTACCCCGGCTGAACAGCAGGCTTTGACCAAGAATAATCTTAATTTTAAAGTGTTTTTTCAGCAACTAGCCCCCTTAGATGGGCGAAGAACCCGAATGGTATTGCAACCGGATGCCACTGAGCAGGTTGATATATCATCCTGCTACTTTAACAATACAGCAAACTCTTCTGTTCCCCTGAAGCCGTTAATAAGCACTGAACTTGAAGCTGCGGCCGGATTTGCCTGGGCCAGAAACAGTCTGACTGATAACACCCCTTATTATTTATGCCCAGTAGGCCACTACGAAGTCGGCTCGAACGACGATGCACTTTCAAACTCGTCTATCGCGTTACGCTGTGGCGTGTCTGCCAACGAATTTTTTCTATTGAGTAAAGGCGATATACTGGCATTTGAAGTTGGCCTACCTGCTTTTGTCAACATCGATAAAAGACAAAATCCGGAAGGAGCAGTGCCAGACGACTCATTGAGTTCGAGCTGGCTGCAAGTCATTCCTGCGGCAAAAGAAGCCGTTGGAAAACTCGGTAGCAGCTATTGTATTCAGGCTGCCAGCGCTACTTATTTTGTTTCAGTCAACGACAAACCTGGGGAGCAAAGTGAACGATTTCCCATTGCGGTAGGTGCCAGCCTGGTGCAGTTTCATCCGCAAAACAACCCATTCGTGCCTATGCTGCCGTACGGTGGCGTCTTTTTTCAAGATAACAAACACGGGATAGCGTCTCCCAATGCCAATCTTTCTGCTGGCCAACTAGCTGCATTTGAAAATCTTGTCGTGGCACCTTGCCGGCGTCGTCAATTATCGAGTTATTTTAACCAGAGCTATGGTCCTGTATTTTTTGATATCAATCTCGGTCAACCGTTTGATGGTGGCTATATGCACACCCCACTGGGATTACTGGCCAAGTTAAATGAGGTAAGCGACACGCTTCCTCCGGCTGGCACCATTAATCAGATAACCCTGGCCACCAGCCCACAAAACCCAGATCAACAGCTTGCCTTTACAGCAAACACCAATGGCGTAGTCAACCCGCTGTTTGCTAATGCCATGTTGAACGATAATTTGTTTTTGGTCGCAACCGATGCCAGCGCATTGGCTCCAATGCAGAACAAAATTCAGTTAGGAGATTTCACTTTCGATATTAAACCTGGCAATGGCGAAGAGCAATCCATAGTCATCTTCAAGTTTATGCCAGACGTCAGCTTAGCCGAACTAATAAACCATCCCGACAGGTGGACCAGCCTGGTCGGTGACCAAGATTTAACCCAGGTACAGAGCCGCTTGCAAGAGTATCTGGCGGTGGCAAAAAATGGCGAAGACCTGTTTGCCGATTTTCGACAAATGGCGGAGGACCCCAATTGGAACGGCGTACTCTTTTTTAACGTTCCACTGGATTACCAGTCGTTGCCGTTAGACATTCAGATTTTATTGGGAGGTATACAAGGGCAATTACGCGCCCATCATTTTGGAATAACCACCAATCGAATCGACAGTGTGGGTAGTCGGCTCGATTACAGCTCACTGTTCAGTGTGATCCATTATCAACACGAACTGGAAGCACCCAGTTGCTTTCCTGATTTTCAAGTGTTGCTATTTAATGTTCGCTATGCAAACAGCAAACTTGTGGTTTTCGATTCCCGGATTGGCTTCTCTATTGATCAATTACTCGAGTGCCCGGTTGATTTGGCTGTAGCAACAGAGCAGGATAATAAAACATCCGGTACCATAGTGATCGATGGTGTCTACACGCTCACTGAAGATGGCACAGGAACCTTACTTTTTGCCACCAAGGAACCGCGCAGTTTTAAATACAATAGTCATGGCCAATGTTTCACTCCCTTAATAGCCCAATCGATCACCAACGCACAATTAGTGCCTGTTAGCAGACAAGAGCCTGATGAGGATGGCACTGTGCTGGCCTACTCGACTTTTCGCATAGATGGTGTGCTGGCCTTTGACGACGACATTGGTGGCGACTTATTTTCCTATGGAGAATTTGATGATGCCAACGAGCCAGACTTGCCAACAGCAGGCCTTTGCATATCTGGCTATGGCTTCAATATAACGACAGAGATCAGGTCTGATAACAGTGCTGATATCGAAGGGCCGATAACCACAGATTTATCCGGACTGATGGTCGACCAGGGTCTCAGCCATTCAAGAAAGCTGAGTTTTGATGCCACTTTCCCATGCTTGATTGACTCCTTAAGCCATCAGCCTGGAGGCCTAGAAAAGAGCTTACCTGGAGTATGGGAAATCACAGTCGGTGATGAAGATTTTTCCGGCAACGCAGTTTTCTCCATCAATTTTAGCGTTCCTTTGGGGTCACTTGGCATGTTGCTGTCTGATAAGACAGAGCTCAGTGCGAATATATCAATAGGTTGGGATCCAAAAGCAAGCTCGAAAAATGAGGGGGTCGGCTTAGTGCTGAGTTTGCCGTCAGCCGTTAATGGCGCAGGTGGATTCGAACTGGAAGGGGTGATCAATACCAGTTTTGAGCGAGTTCAACTCAACCAGGTGGCTTTACCAGACAGTTCTATTTACGCCTTGTTGTTTGTACACTTTCAAGGCCAACTACTGAACCTGATGTTTAACTATTCCAACAAGCCCAAAGATCTCGGCTTATTTGGCGCCCCCGGCTCACCGGGCTCAGGAAATCCAATTCTGTATCAGGGTAAGTCCATTGATAGCAATTGGAGTGGACCCACGCTGGCTCTTAGCCTTGATGGTGTACCCAGCACATTCGTTGGGCGCTCATTTGATATCGTCACCGACCCCACCAACCCTAATGTGATTTCAGAGACATTTGAGCGGTTGAATCCATATACCAGTAAAACCGTTGAACAATTTATTCAGCAACAGGCAGCCAAAGACCCTTTCTACAGTTCCAGTGCCGGTGTACTGGCAGGCCTTCAGTTCGAATTTAAAAGCTTAGGTATGACGGTGTTGCTCCATGACGACTCATTTTATGGCGCACAAGTCAAAATCGATACCAGTAAAAGTAAGCCTGTACCACCTGCTGGTGGTGAGTTAACGTCACTAATGATGAAAGGCCCAAAACCAGGTGACAAGCCAGGCAAAGGCTTTCTCTCAATCATCGATAACTTTGAATTTACCATCATATATCGCAAAGTTAATGATCAACTGGGGGTGTGGTCAGCCGACATTTATGTCGATTTGAAAGATCTCAAACTGGGGATTTTTAAGCTGAGCCTGCCCAACTTTAGTATTGCCATATGGACGAATGGCGATTGGCGTTTTGCTATTGGTTGGCCATTTGAAGGGGAAGATGCGCATCCCTTTTCTGTGGCATTTAAAGCCGGTCCGTATCCCCTGATAGCCAAAGCGGGTTTCTATCTGGCCAAGCTCAGTAGTGCCGCTGCCCCAGACCAGTTTGGCGACCACTTTGATTTGATCTGGTCGTTTGGTGCAGGGCTTGCAGGTGGCTTGGAAGAAAAATATAAAGTCGGGCCGTTGTCAGCCACTGCAAGCCTGATCCAAAGTCTTACTGTGCAAGGGTTTTTAGCCTCCTACAACGGTACTTTAACAGAAGACGGCGTGGACTATTGGTGGTGGGCAATAAGCCAGTCTTTAACCGGTAAGCTGTCAGGTAAAGTTGACTTTGTAGTGATTGCAGCTTCGGTCTCTATCAGCCTTTCTTTTAACATCGCTTTTGCCATAGAAACCAAACACAGTACGCCGTTATTGATTAACGTTAAGGTCAAGGCCCAGGCTTCATTGAAAGTAATCTTTGTCAAGCTAAGCTTTTCATTTGAAACTAGGCTGGATCTGTTTAATTTTACCTTCGGCTCAGGACCTGCAGCAAGTTTAGACAACCCAACCCCTAATAATGTACTAGGAGAAAGAGACAATACGGCATTGATTGACAGGTATGCGCTGGCACCTGCTGCGCAGCAGACAAACTTTGTTGAATCCGGGCCAGGGTTTATCTACACCCCCGCCGATCCTGTGGACTTGCCTGTTGATTTTTCCTTGCTGACAACTTCCGTCAGCGACGACAACATCACTTGGAAACCCCAAGGGGTCGCTATCCTAACCATGGTCAGCGATGGGCCTGAATCACCATTTGGTTTAATGTGCATTAGTTTGGCAAAGTGGCTGATTGGTCATTATGGCGGTGATGGCAATTTTGCTACACAGCTGGACAACACCCTTGTAAAACTTCAGCAAGGTGCATTCTCCAAAGACTTGGAATCGGCGTTGTCGGCCCTGTTCAGATTCAATATAGGTTCAGCCCAGTTCACAGAGGACACAGCCACCGTTGTGATGGCTGCCCACCCAGATTTGATACTGCATTACAATACTGACGATTCGCAGTTTTATAAGGGATCAAATCAGTTTGGTGCCAAGCAGATGCAACCGGATTACCTCGATGTCATCAGACGCTATTTCGACCAGCAAGGGCGGGCAGAAAACAGTGGGACGTGCACGGCCGGTCTGTCAATGTGCCAAATGGTGTTTAATAACTACTTTATGATGCTGGCACAACAACTCATCGCAATGCTAAAACAAAGCGAGCAAAAGACTCTTGACGCTGCGATTAAGAAATTAAGTATGGGCGACCTGTCTGGGTTTGTTTCCCGCTTTATGATGGCCGGTGTCAGATTACCGATTGGCGACAACAACGAGCAATTGAAGTCTCTATACGCGCTTACTGGTCAACAATTTACACTGCATAAATCCGGTAATCGTTGGATATTGGATGCAACCCTGAGTAAAGCTGATGATGCACCTTCATACTTATCTGTAAATAAGGGCACCAGGGCGTCACTGGACCCTGGTATGGTCCACGAAAAAGGACCGGATGATACTCCATGGCTGTTGAAACCTCTGCAACCATTGTCGCCAGCCAACCTTACTTTGGCTTTCAATCAACTGAATAACTGGCGTTTAAGCGATAACAGCGAAAAAGTGATTGGCAGCTTTTCGGCAGGGCTGATGCAATCGATCGCTCAGGCGAAAAACAAGCTACAAGATGGAGATGCACCATGGCTCAGAATGTCTCAACATGGACCGCAAGATGGCGAGACCGCACATGCCGACTTGAATGATGCTGGCTCAGATTGGCAGGCCAGTGCAGCCTTGGCAATTACAGTTGAACTGGCGGCAATACCCGATCCTAACAGCCCGGACGATAGTATTATCAGCAACATTTTCTCTTTATTGGGTTGCAATGAAGCTGATAGAGCCTTGCTACAAAAATTACTCGAAGCAATCGCATCGGAAGAGGCCGCTGTTGATGAAATTCAGCTATTAAGTAGTAGTGGTCAGGGACAATGGCAATCGACAACCTCGCCGTCAGTATTAGTTCGTACAGATTTATCCACCAATAATATGCCAGGTGGGCAAAATGGGGCAGATGTCACCGATAGCGATGGACCTATCAACTGTATCAATTATTCTAAACCCGCAGAGAGTGTGCAGCAGAAAATTGACTTCCTGCAATTGGTATGGGAGGTTTCAACAACCAATAGTAAAGGATTCTATTTACAGCTCGAAGGCTTAGACAAAAGTCTGTTCAAACAAGGGAACGCGGAACTGATCTTGCTGGTTCAACTTGCCCAACAGGACAGTATAATTCGCACCGCGCCATGGCAAAATGCCTTGATTGGTAGCCCACCTGAAAAAGACAATGGTATTTTCGCTACTCTGGCCTCAGATAGCTTAGGAACGCCTATTAAGCAATATAATGCAGCTTATCCAGGTGGCGACGTTGGCTGGCAGGTCGAATGGGATAATGCGCCAATCGAAGCCGATGCCATTAGCAGCGACTACCTTAAAGGACTTTACCAGATACTTAGCTATCGAGTTACTGCTATTAACGGCCAACCGAAAAAGTACAATTGGAGCCGTGGACAAACGCCACAGGATGTTAGTGACACCAAACCAAAATGGCTATACCAACAGAACTTTGCCAGCGGTGATTTGAGCACGCCAGACGGACGTTACGCTGCTATTGGCGATGTACTAACCATTGAGATCTCCAGTGAGGATGTATTTGGCAACAGCCTGCCCGATAGCTTCAATCGTAAAACGGACTTAGTTGTACAATACAATGACAACATTCTCGGCATCGGTGACTGGGTTGGGGTCACCACCAGTTACAAAGTAGTTGATAACAGCGGCAATAAACTACGTTTCGAGTTTGTCCTGGATAGCAACATTATCCTGGATGACCTGGGACAAGTAAACGAACCTCAAAGACTCAATATACTGCAACACTATCAATTAATAGCATCTCAATTAGCTGACAAAAACATGAACACAGGGGTAAGCACCAGTGAGGTGCTAAACCGAGGGCTAATATACAAAACCAGCAAGGGAGATGAAGTACAGGCTAACCTTTTGACATTTATCGAAAAAGTGATTGTATGGCTTACTAATGCTAACCCGGATGCGCCTTTTTCCCCTGTCAGTATCGAGCTGCCCTTAGATAAAAACTACCCACAGACATGGAAAAATGACTTACAGCGGCTTCAGGTGAGTATTGAGTTTTATCGTCGTAATGTGGAGGATGAAATTGCCAGCTTAGTGCCCAATGTACGCCGGGTGATATCCGCGATACAGCCGGTAGAGCAAAAAGCAGTTATTCCGAACAATAATGATGATGACAAAACCAACTCCCCTAGTGGCCTGACGACTTTTGCGATTGCTTTTGAAAAAGCCTACTATCAATTTGACGATGCTGAGGGAACGGTTAAAGTTGCTACCGGTATGGATAGCCAGATTGGCCATCAGTCATTTGGCAAGCGCAGCATTTGGCTGCAACGTTGGAGTGAACTATGCGGTACTTCAGTAGAGATCCTCAATGACGAGCAGCATCAACCGGTTTATTATGCCCCGCCGCCATTGAGTACTCGGTTAATTTCTCGCAAAGTGGATAACCTGAGGCATTACAGCACAGACGGCCAATGGCAGGATACGACGCAGATATTCAACGGAGTCGATATGGATACCTGGGGCGCGGAGTTTCTCAATGCTGTCGAAACTGTATTCAGCCCAATGATATCAACCGGTACAGCACGAGCGTCGACACATGACAATGAGCTATACAACCCCTTCGTCAACAACAAAGAAAGTCTCGCTGAAACCATAGGCGACAGCATCGAGTATATCTACAACCTCGCCAAAGGCAGTGGGGATATCAATTCTGCGCAACAAACTTGGCGTCAGGCGCTGTTACAATCACTTAGCAAGGACTATGGTTTCTCTGCGCTGATGCAACTGCAAGCCAATGTCAAACTCAATGGCGAGTTGGAGCCTGATGGAGACAAGGCATATCCGCCACGATTATATGGGACTTTACAGAGCCAGTCAGCATCGCAACAAAGTGAGTTGCCTTTTTCACTGACTCCGGCAACATTGTCATTGGTGGATGGTAAAGGATGGCTAAATTCACTGATCTCAGCCAAAGATCCCGCACGGCAAAACGCAGTGAATACCAGTTTGAATTATCAGATAAGTCAACTTGAGCATTTAAGGGATAGTAGGGCATCCAAGTGTGGCTATGTGCCTTCCAGCTGGTTGACCTATGTGCTTCAGCAGAATCCTAAAAACTTATCCGACGAGCATCAAAATACATTGACCAAACCTATTGGTGATGTGCGTATTCCTATACCGCTGCGGACCTACCCTCCTTTGCCAGTATTGCGCAAAGTCAGTGCTGTACAGCATAAAACCATTAATACAATCGGTGATGCATTAAGCTGGAATCTCAGTGTAAGCATGGCGCGTCCGGTTGCCAGTCAGGATACTTTAAACTTAATGTTGCACTTTAACCTGCCGCTCAACGATTTAAGTGAAAAGCCTTTGCTAATGAGCAGCCAAAGTGCAGTTGCCTCTCGTCCGGCACCTGAAGATCTGTTTGAGGCTCTCGCTAGGTTCGAGTTCGAATATCCGCAACTGGCAGCAAATATCAATGCTATCGGTCGAGAGGATTCAGAGCAAAATCGTGATGCAGTTACACAGTTTAGCGAATTGGTCACAGGGGTCGCAAACACTTGGCCTAGCTGGCACGCTCCAGAGCAACCAAATAGCGAAGCAACCAAACTGGCCGAGCAAGATGACACCCAGTCATGGCATTATGCTATTGATCAACTTGAAGGTGGGGACTTGCTGCTGGCATTTATTGGCGAGCAAAGTCAGGAGATCCCACCCTGGCCACAGATCACCGGCTATCGGCAAATGCCTCATGAAGCGGATAATCGCAGCATGACTTATATTGCCGAGCAAGATGAATTGCCTGTTGATTTAGAGTTGAACTGGACCAATTTCTATATTCTTGATTTCCAAAGTGTTCGCCCCAGCGCTTATACCGAACGAAATCGCAACCTGGCACCATCACCCGAGACAACGAATCCTGCATTTGTCTATCATACTCAGACCGTATACTGGCCAAACCCAGTAGTGCCTTTGATTAACGTGGGACAAAATGTTGAACTGCCAAATGCAGACAGTTTGCAAGCTGGGGTTGAGCAGCTATTGCAACAACTTAAGACGCCCCCTCCAGGGAGTATTACCAACGGTTCCAGGCCAGCACTCAGGTATGAAAGTGCGATCAACTATCGCTATCAAGTGATGGCTCACCAAGCTGACCCCAGTGTCACTCCGGGCTTATCGAGCGAAGCATCAACATTCAACACAGATCTTCCGGTGTTCTTGTTTGAACAGGTTGTCAGCAACGACAAGGTTGCAGATGCAGCAGAAGTGGTTACCCAGAACCTTGCTAACTGGCAAGCTGCATCAGGAGCACAGGCGCCCAACAGTATGATAGTTTTCACACCAACTATATTTGCCACCACAATTGTCAGTACCAAAGAAAGGCTGCCTTTAGTGCAACTGAACGCCGTTGCGTTACCGGTTGGTAAGACACCAAACTGGTGGGAACCACAGAATTAAACTTTCGCCTAGATAACCGGCCAGGCCCTAGTTGTAACGGGCAGTCGGTTTATCTGGCGGCTAGTGTAATTTTAGGGTTTGCTCCTTAATCGAGATAACTCGGGTGTAACTTCCCCATAAATTCACAAGCCAACTGTGGCTCTGCTTTAAATGGTTAGGTCGGAGTCTCAGCAAAGTACAGGTTTGCATGCTAGGAACTCATTTAGGATGCAGAATAATCAACCAGCCCAATAAATATCAGGTCAACACATTTACAGAGTACTGCGCCAAACATCGGGAATGGCAAAACAGATAAAAGAACGAGATAGCTTACATCAGCTATCTCGCAGCCCCATTCAGCCTTACATCGCAAGAGCGTCCATATGTTTATACCGAGATACTAGCCAGCTCAAAATCAACGAATCGCAGCTAAGGGCGCTATTATTACGCCCTGAAGCAGTGGTTTAAATTAGTGGACACAGGTTATTTAACCACCTTTGGAAAACTAAAGTTTAAAAAGGTATTGAACCAATCGCAATGCCTTTCAAATCCTGAGAATTACTCCAGTATTTGCAACTGTCCTTTATACCTTTTATATGAACTGTCTCCCCTGTTGCATAAGCCATCATCGCAACACTGACCATTTCCTTGAAGTTTGCAGCTGTGCTGTCAATAGCAAAACGTTTGGTATTTGCGCAGGCTGCCATGTGGTTAGTATCATTAATTTTGACAAATAAAATACTTTTGCCATCATGATGATAAACAGCTGCGCCAGTGAGCTTTTTCCCCGTAAAATCAGAGGCTACTAAGTTACTTGAAAATAAAATCCCAAGTAATACTACGATAATTTTTCCCGTTTTTTCACCCTCGTTTTTTATTATAAAAATTATTAATGTTATTTAAATCGTCACTCTTTTAAAAGGAAACACATTTACAGCGAACTAGACTAAGTATCGGGATTAGTGAACACGTAAAAGAGCGAGATAGCTTGATACCGCTGGAGCGTCCATATATGTTTTCCAAAATTCATGCCCATTGCACAGCCTTTCCCGCACAGTAATACCCGGAGGACACACCGGGTATAAAGTGGTAGTGCTTAGTGTCTAATAAGCTAACCTGCCTCTTCCTTGCCATTGGCATAATCCGTCAGCCTCAAAGCATTGAGCATTATCTAAAGGTAGAAGGCGTACATCCTGTACGCCATTGTAAGATGGGTATCTACTCAAATTTTATACACTGCCTTTTATGGACTTAGTGTATTCTGTTTAACTCATCCATTGAGCAACAGTTGTTACCTCCTTTGTAACTTTATCTATCGTTTAAGATACGAAATAGCTCTGTTCTCAACTCATCTAACTTTTGGTTTTCCTTTATCATAGGCTGACCTTGCTCATATAAAACAAGGTCACTAAAAGATCCCATTCCGCCATATACTCTCAGAATTTCACTACGAAGAGTTTCTAAGTTCTCCGCATTGGTGGAATCTAATTTTTGCCTAAAGTTATTGAATGAACCGACCCAGTTTGTTTCGCCAACTGAGACAAGGAGCTCAATAATTTTTTCAATTTCCGAAATTAACAAAGTTACATTCTTCATATATATTCCTATTTTAGAGGCGAGCTACCTAAAACCTTAACACCTTTAAGCAACCAAGGTGTCTCAACTACTATCTGTTGAGTACCACCGACAAAGTGTCCACCTTGAGAGCCAACACGGCCAGTATGAATTGTCGTTCCAGCGGGAATTCGAACTTTAAAAACGGTGTCGATCGGAGACTTTGCACCGCCGGGCCACACAGGTAATACTGCTTTATCAATTCTTGTTTGAATCTCGCTTATGGGCTTATCTTTTGAAAAAAACTGCCCCAGTGGCCTATCTCCTGTACCGGCTCGGTACAATACCATATCTTTATCTAGCACCCTTGAAGTATATCTTCCACCAGCAAAGGTTCCTGCAAGATCATCAGATAAACGAGCTATGCTGTTTGTAACAACCCTCGCTTGCTTAAATATACGGCTGGATTGATAAACGCGATACAGCCATGCAGGGGTGCCTACCGCGGGCGCAAAAGAAACTGCAAAACCAACAACCTCGATGCGCTCCATGGTGAGCTCTTCGCCTGTAACTTTGCCAGCGAGCATCGCTTCAGCATCCCGCCTGCCCATATTAGTGTTCCCAAGTGCCAGACTCGCTGTCAGCTCTTTAGTATTTAGCTCTCTATCAGCTCGGATTTCAGCGGCTTCTTCAGCAAAATAATCTGACAACCCTTCAAGCCCATACTCATCGGCCAGTTCAGATTGATAATCAGCCCATTCATCCGCCTCATGACCCAATCCAGTGCTACTTAGCAAGGCATTTACCCCAAAGCTCTTGATAGCTCCCTTTAAAAAGCCACCGGCAAAATTTGCCATTGCAGTTCCGCCACCATCAATGGCCTGAACCACACCTACCACAAACTGCACAGTGCTGTAGAACTCATACGCAGTAATTGCAGTAGTAATAGCAGCTGCCAAGGTACCAGTAATGAAACCGTTCAAGATTGCGTGTTTTAGCAGGCCAACACCTAAGGTAACAAAGATGTAACCACTGGGGTCTGTCTTATTCAGCGGGTTATTCACCACATACGAGTAACGGTTAAAGTTTTGAATGTTTTGTGGTGCCTGCACCATGGGGTCTGCTTGTAAGAAACGTCCCAGAATAGGGTCGTAAACACGCCCGCCCATGTGCACCAGACCCACCTCATCCATCTGCTCATGACCCGTGTAACCACGTAGCGTCAGCTTACTGGTGAACTTATTCTGGTCACTGAAGTCTCTCGCCCAGGTGGTCGCGTTTCGCCGTGCACCAAACACATCAAAGCTCATCACCTGCTCTTTCTTACCACTGGCATCCGCAATCACATGCGTTGAACCCAGATGGTCGTCCAGCATAAAGCGT
>NZ_JAKRFU010000051.1:0-7149 GCF_022347845.1 Pseudoalteromonas sp. McH1-42
CCAGCATTAATGAATCAAGGCGCCGGGCATGAATTTGGGGGCAGTTTTTTCTGAGCATATCGTGTAGGATAGTGATATCACGCATGGTGTTGTTATCTGATTAGTTTTTGGCGAAATAAATTAGATCAAACAATGCCGTGCGTGTCCATCACATTGATTTTAAGAATGATTATCTGGGGATTCCTCAGAGCGGAGCGTTATGCGTAAAGGGTTATCGATTGAGTAGCGAATGCTGGTACAGGAATAAAGAGTGGAGCAAAGAGATTGAAAATAAGTTCTTCGAAAAACTTAAGCGTGCTCGCCGAAAAGAACAATATCTACGTATTCAGGCTGGCACTATTGCTAGAAGAGCACCAGATGTAGCACTTTCACTATTAGATCAATACTTTGAGTTAAGCGATGATTTCGAGCATGCTCAAGCTTACTGTGATATGGCAACTGCATATATAGCAGAAGGTGAAATTGAAAATGCAATAAACTCTTATCGCAAGGCTTTAGAAAGAGAGTCCGCATTCTCAAATCTAAAAACTGATGCATACATCCTCTATCCACTGGTCATAGTTGAGAGCAAACTTACTGATTTATATCAGTCTGCTAACGAAATACTAGATGAGCATCAAGAGCGGTTAATGTTTCCAGTCGATCATTTTCGTTGGCATGCAGCAAAGGCAATTATTTTTACTGAAAGCGGCAATAATGAACAGGCTGCTAGGCATGCCGGTCAAGCGTTCGACGCGGCTCAAATTAAAAAGTCAGGTTTTCGCTTTCATCAAAGCCTTGGTTTGGTTGGCAAAGAATATAAGGGTTTGGTAAATGAGATTCGTGCCATACACGCATAACAAACCGTTTAAGCCGAAGCCAAACACTCCAGTTGCTTTGAGGTTCGCTTCGCTCACTTTACTACAAAGCAACTTCCGTATTTGCCTCGGCTTAGCGGGGCGTTAGCCGTCAAGGAGTAATAATTGAGTAGTATATTCGCGTTTAAGTGTTCTTCCTGTGGAGAGATGCATGAGGGGTCACCCAGTTTTGGATTCAGAGCGCCTGATCCTTACCTTGAGCAGCCTGAAGAAGTACAAAATGAAGGTAAGCTAGGCTCAGACTTGTGCTACTACAAGGATGAAGATGGTTACCACTACTTTATCAGAGTAATCTTAGAAATACCGATTATTGGAGTAGAAGACCCTTTTATGTGGGGTGTTTGGGTTTCTCTCAGTGAGTCTAGCTATAACCATTACGTAGAAACTTATGAACAACCAGATATCGACCGAGCCTACTTTGGGTGGTTGTGCAATTATCTACCTTACTATGAAAGTACGTATGCTTTGGCCACTGACGTACACCCTCAACCGGATGGTGCTCGTCCCTTAATCGTACTTCATGAAACTGACCATGAATTATATGAAAATTTTGTGAAAGGCCTTGAAATAAGCAAAGCTCAGAAAATCGCAGAACTTTGCATGCATGGCTAACAAAAAATTTAAGCAGACCCTCAACGCTGCACTTTCAGTTTGCAGATAGTTTAGTGTTTAAGGTGTTATGCAGAAAAGGTCGCTAGGCGTTTCGGGCTACTTAATCGAGCGTTAAATGGCATGATGGAAGCAATATTTATATCAACCAATGGCACATATCTAGAAGCTACCCTTGAAATAGAGGGGAAGCAGTACTGTGTTATGGATGAATTGACGCTAGATATCGAAAACCTGCCCAAAATAGGCGAAAGCTTTGCATTCGAGTTTTCAAATTCCCTCGATGAAGATGAAAGTTGGGAATCAATTTTCCAATCTAACCCTGAAAAGAAAAAGTGCATTGAACAAGTTTCAGGCTGGAGATACAGAGCTTTCGGTCAAATAATTTCAATAAACCCAGTTATAGTTGATTGTGGCATTTTAAAGGAAGAAGATATAATCCATACAAATGATCCAAGTGTAGTTGGAGAGTTTATTAGTTTTACAATTAGCAGGCTCGGTGTGTATGCCATTTAACAAGTCAGTCAAAGCGGACGCATACTCGCTGGCCTATTTATTGCTAATCGCTTCGCGGAAAAAAGGTCCATCAAGCATGCGCCGTTGCTGCAAGCGTTATATTTCCATTGGAGTCTGTCGTGATTCTTAACAACGAGTATGAAGTCACAATAGCAAGTGATGTCAGTAACGGTCGAGACGGAATAGGAGTTGAGATTTATTTCAAGGGTAAGTTGATACTTGAGATATTTCGTGATGACACAAAAAAGTCGCGTGAAGTGACAACTTACGACAAAGATATCCCGTTAGAGGTTGTTGAAGCTTCTATCGAGTTATTCAAAAAAGAAATACCTTGGGATTTCCAAGATTAGTTCATTGGAAATATAAAAGTTAATTAAACTATGGACGCAAAACAACAGGCTTGCGCTCATTCCTCGCTTAGTTTAGCATGCTATTTTCCACTGTTTATTAAGGCGTTAGGTATAGGTTTTAGCATGGAAGTAAAATTCGGGATTGGATTAGGTAATATTAGGTTTGGCGTTGATCAAGTTACCCTAAAAAGGCTGATAGGAGAGCCCAACAAAATAGACACCGATAATGATGGGCTGCTGCTTCTTCAATACAACAAACTTAAGTGTACGTTTTGGATGGATGAAACTGACAGGCTTCACTGGATTCAATGCTCAAATCCAACGTTATTAATTCAAGGTGTTAACATAATAGGCTTAGAGGTGCTGGTTGCTATTTCTAAACTTAAGGTAATCATCGAAACGCCTTTTGAATTTGAAGATTATGGCTCAATGGAAAGTTACTCCTTTCCGGAACAAGAGCTTGAGATTCAATCTGAGTACGGTGTTGTTACTACCGTTTGTTTTGGTCATTTCTGGAAAGATGATGAACCGCTGTATACTAATGCCTAACAAGTTACTAAAAAGGATGTAAAACGCTGGCTTGTGCTTCTTCGTTGCTAATCTTAGCCAAGCATTTATGCGCCCATTAGTAAGGCGTTAGAAGTCATCAATATAGATAGTGTAGTTATTAAATCAGGTAACACCGCCGCTATCCTTACTTTTAGTGAGCGTGAGGGCATTGTTTCTCAGTTACCTATGAAAGTCCTTCTGTGAAACTCAGGGAAAGGGTTTCGGGATACACCGACTGCGAATTCCTCGTTAATCTCTTTGAGTTCATTGCTAAGGAATGGAAAGGTTGGGATGGTGCCCAATAATGGGTGTCTATTGAGGGTGAATCTTAGCGTGTTCGTGCCTCACTAATTATGGTCAAGTATTATTGGCTCGTTATTCGAGGCGTTATATTTTGATTAAAACTTTGATTTTATAAAGATGGGTAAGTTAGTTTGTCAGTCGTTAACCTGTTATGGAATAAAAAAATTGCTCTTACCTCAGATTCTTTAGAAGGTTTCAAAGAGTTGAAAGGAGACTTGTGGGAGTATTTAGTTAAAGATACTAATAATACCTATAGAGTGTTCCGAAGCTTTTTTGACAATAAGTACTACGTTTATGAATTGATAGAACCGAAAGGTGAAACTTTGATAGCCAAGCTTCACTGCAATGGCGACTTTGAAACATACTTAAACAAAAAGACGATTAAAGATTTTGTATGGTTTGGTAGCCAATATAGCAATTTAGCTGAAGGTAAGTTAAAAATTGACAACTACAGTAAAATTTATTTAAACAATGAATTGGTAGCTTTTGTCGGTGGAGAAAATAGGGTGAATTGGTTTTTTAAGGTTGTTTTACATGGTCGTAAAGTTCGCTATCGGAAATGGAGTGGAATTAAATATAATTCCTTTCGGATTAATGAGAGACTAGCCTTATCTCTAGTAGTATCATATATGGCTAATTTGGAATAAAAAATGCCGTTACTTATGGCGTTATATTTTCAAGGAAGGTTTATGAAGTTTTTAATTTTTGTAGCAATAGGGCTCTTTCGTCTTCTAGCCTTGCTGATTGTGATTTTAATGTTAAACGATCAAATGATGAAATTGATGATTGGCTAATCTAAAAAAGTCCTACATACAGAGAAATGGTTAAAGATATCAGATCCAGACCTATATTCCGTACCTATATAATAAAAGATGCTATTTCCGTTAGAACAGGGAATACATATGCTAGAGACGGGAGGTTAGAGATACATGTAAACCCTAATCTTTTACCCGAGAGAAAGATTTCTACAGTAATTTTTGAAATGAGCAATGCATAGTTTAATCCTGAGCACCAAAAAATAGACAGACTTGTAGACAAAGGCTTTATTAAAAAAGAAGAATTTGGATTGGCCCATGAGATTTATTAGTACGAGGCGATAAGGAAGCATAGATCTGTGATTGGCGACATCAATAATGCTTATAACAGACTCCCAAAGGATTTTTATCACCTTGTGTCGATTAAAAATCGAATTTTTAAAAATACAAAATTCCGAGTTTAGATAGATATTTGGAAAATCAATTAAAATAAGGGCATGCAGCCCATTATTATGGTTGGTTTTTAAAACGACAAAAAGATAACTATCAGCGACAGCGGGTCAATTTAAGCTGCGCTTCAATTGCTCGCTGACTGGGGCGTTATATGCCCAGAGAGACATCCGAATGAGTTTTACTATTTTAGCTGAAGTTGAAGTTTTAAAAGTTAACGATAAAGACTTTCTGGCGAGATTTATTAATGGTGCTAGGCCAGCTATTTCTTATAAAAGCTTGGAAACTTCTGGTGCATCTTTTGCGTCATGCTCTATTAATCAGGGTAATGTCGAAGAAGCATTTCCTGGTGACAAGTTGGGAGTTGAAAGTGACTTTCTAAGTCCCGAAGTGCATGAACCGCTGATGCATGTTGGTTTAGAGTTTGGTTTATATGCGGGCCCTTGGAAAATAGCAAAAGGCAAAGTTTCCTTTTTGTCTTAAGGGCATATAACAAATTACTCGAAAGGGCGCAAAATGCTTGGCGTGCGCTCCTTCGTGACTAATTTTAGCTAAGCATTTATGCGCCCATTAGTAAGGCGTAATGCATCTATGGAGTTACTTTGCTAAGATTGGCAATATTCGCTTTATCATTGGTAATAGTGGGTTGTAGTTCATATCAACCAATTGAAGGCTATCCTGAAAATGGCGCTAGTGGATTCTCTGAACAAAAGCTAGGTGAACAATCATTTCTTGTTCGAGTTGATGGTACTAGTAATGAATCGTACGAGAAGTTGAGGTTTAAGCTGCTACGCAGATCCGGAGAACTTTGCCCAGGTTCATTTACCTTGACCAATTATACGATGAAGCAAGGGTTTGTGATTCATGCAAAACGAGTTCATTGGCCATACGTAACTGCTAATTTAAAGTGTACTTCACCTCCAACAGACAATTCAGTTTTGTTTACAAATGGTGTATAACAAGACCTGAAGGGCGGGGTTAAATCAGTTGGCTATGTTCATACCTCACAATTTAGTTAAACGATTTCAATTGCTTATGGTGTCTTCATGTTTTTCAGGGTTAAGCAATGAAGCTAATCGGTAGCAAAATGGAATTAGATTTTCGTGAGCAGTTAATGGCATCACGAGATAGCATTCGCTCTGATTCAAGCTGAAGCAAGTTCTTGAGTCCAGTGGGCATTCTACAGTCAATGGCTGTGTCCCATACAGTATCTCTGAACAAACTGAAGATATCTATCTTGTTCTTATTAATAGCTCATGTCTCATCAGTGTCGAATTCGCTCGCTCCGATCTATCAGAGCAGCCGCTACTTGAGCGTATTGAACTTCAAGATTATAAGCGTGGACTAAGCCGGTCAAATCAGGTTAAGCTCTTTGTTGCACAAAATATAGCCGGCGGGCAAACATAACAAGCGCATCAAAGTCGACCCAATAAGCGCCTACTGGGGCGGCTCAAGGCTTAAAAGTATGGGCGCCTAATGCGGGCGTTATGTGTAATCAAGAGAGATAGTTATGTATGAGTCGTTTGACGATTATTTAGAGTATATGAGGGCTCGCAAGGGGAAGATTCCCGTCCATGTCTACGAGTTTGACACTGATGTAAATCGCCATGATCTTGAGAGTCCGCAATCATTACATGACTCTTGGGTTACAAGCATCAATATTAAAGAGCATAGAAACAAAGAAAGGCCATTTAACCCGAGTACAACTATAGAGATCGAATTGCTTGGGCCAATGCATGACCGAAATATAGTTCTAAAATATGAAGAAATAGAATCATATGCTTTTGAGGGTACTAAAAATCCGTATAACTATGCAGACACATACCATGGCGATATAGTTTGCCATGAAGTTAGGCTAACTGAGGGTGGTTACCTGTTACATGAAATTCTTATGGCATCAGAAGCTACCATTAAAATAGTGTGTAAGAACATTACCTGTAATGAGCAGGTTTACACCTAACAAGAGAATCTAGGTGACGCCTTCCGCGGACCCAATTAGGCGTTATGTGCACAGAAGATTTGAGGTTACTTTGACAGAGATTGATTATACACAATATACGCTTGAGGAATTACTTGAATGTAAAGAGAGTATTGATGGTGAAGCTTATCCAGAACGATTAGCACAAATCAATATATTAATTAAAGAGCGGATCAAGGATAAACCATTTCAAAGGGTATCTATTGCTGATGAAGATGGAAATATTGCTTCGATTAAAACAGGTAGAGCTCCATCTTTTGGGTTAGGAGTAGGAGAGATTGCAGGCAGCATTTTATTTGGTTTGATTTGGTTAAATCAAACGGATAATGAAAGCTACTTTCATTTAATTGGCTACTTTGTAATTTTATCTGGTTGCATTTCAGGTGCGTATCATTTGTACAATGCATTTGCGAAAAATCGTTTCTCGGCACAAGATATTGTCGCTCATGACAAAGAAAAAGACCCGTTTGAATCAACTTTAAACAGGCTGTCAAATGGGAGTGATAATAAGTATTGTGGTGACTGCGGCACTGAAGTCGAAAAAAGGTATAAATTTTGCCCTAAATGCGGAAACAAGTTTTAGGGGGAAAGCGCATAACAAAGTCGTAAATGCGGACAAAAAGCAGTGGGCATTGCTCGTGCCTCAAAAAATTTTAGCCAGCTATTTTATTGCCGCTTAGTAAAGCGCTGGGGGATCCCCTCATAATTGAGGCCTCCCGAGCAGATGTATCAAGCGCACGTATTCACGTATAGCCCAGCGCAGTTGCTTTCCTGTCATAACA
>NZ_JAKRFU010000052.1:0-5474 GCF_022347845.1 Pseudoalteromonas sp. McH1-42
GTTGCGGGCTTTGGTGTTGCTGGGTTCAAACGGAATATAAGCTGCCCCGGCTTTGAGTACGCCCAGTAAGCTCACCATCAGGCAGGCACTGCGTGGCATGCAAACACCCACCAGATCGCCGGGCTCAACGCCCTGCTCCTGCAAACAGTCAGCCAGTTTAGCCGCCTGCGCATTAAGCTGCGCATAACTAAGCTGTTCGGTGTCACTGTGCACGGCAATCGCATCCGGTGTCAGCGCTGCCTGCTGCTCAAATCGCTCAATCAGGCCTGTGGCATCATCCAGACGACACTCACCCGCCTGGGTATATAAAGTCTGAGGCTGATTAAACATCACATCGGCAACACTGGCTGTCGTAATGGTTTGTTGCTGATATGCCTGGGTCAGATTACGGCAGATCAGCTGAAACAAACTGCTCAGCGTGGCAATGGTTTGGGTATCGAATAATTCGTTGTCATACGACCAGTCAATGACCATGTTCTGCTCAGATACACGGGCATGAATATCCAGGTCGCCACGCACCACGACTGTCTCTTTACTCAGCTCAAAGCCTGCAAATCCGGCATTGCTCAGCAAAGCAGCATCCTGGCTTGAGAGTTCGCCCAGCTCAGAGCCCAGTGTAAACTGGATCTGGAATAACGGGCTGTAGTTAGCAGCTCGGGTGATCTCCAGCGCTTCAACCAGATTGTCAAACGGCAGCAACTGATTGTTCTGCGCCTCTATATGCGTACGCGCAACCTGTTTCAGATAATCAGACAGCGACTGTGCTCTGTCGGTATCCAAACGCAGTACCAGTCGATTCAGGAAGCACCCTATCATAGGATGTAATTGTTCGCTGTCACGATTAGAGATCGTGGTACCCATTACCACATCCTGATACTGGCCATACTGAGAGAGCGTCAGTGCCAGCGCGCTGTGTAGCAGCATAAAGGGCGTTAACTTGTATTCCCTGGCAATGCGGTGCAACACGGGCACCAGCTCAGCAGGCAGCGCTTCACTGTATAACTTACCAAAGTTGGCTTTATCTGCCTGCCGTGCATGATCCAGCGGCAGACTATGTAATTGCGCCATACCCGCCAGTTTATTGCGCCAGTAATCGGTTTGTTGTGTGCATTGCTCACCGTTCAGCCAGTCCTGTTGCCAGCTGGCGTAATCCAGGTACTGCAGAGGCAACTCGGCCTGAGGCTGCATGCCCCCTTGCAACTGCATATACGCGGTCATCAAATCTTGTTTCAGAATATCTAAAGACCAGGCGTCACAAGCAATATGGTGAATATTGATAATGAGCAAGGCATCTGCGTGCAGTGCGTCAGGGGTGCGGAAGTGATCAACACGGATCATCAGGTCGCTACCCAGCGCAAAGGGGGCCGCAATGCAGGCCTGGATGTCAGCTTTAAACGTCTGTTCATCGCAGCTGGTACTGTCATGATAGCGAATGCTGATCGACTCGTCGCTCAGTTGCTGCTCAGTGGCACCATCGGCGGCCAACACATAACGACTGCGCAAGATTTCATGCTTTTTCAACACATGATTAAGCGCGCTCTCAAGATGTGCCATGGACACAGCATCGGTCAGGGTGAATGCCAGCGGCATATGGTAATCACTGGAACCACCGCGCAGCTGGTCAATAAACCAGAAACGTTTTTGTGCAGAAGACAAAGGGTAGCTTTTCCCGGCTTCACGCACCACAGGCTGAATCGGGTTCACAGCCGCTAGGGGCGCTTGCTGCTGTGACAAATACTCCATCAATGCCGGCTTATTGTCACGGATCAAGCTAGCCAGCTCAGCGGTCAATGCGCCCTTTTTGGCCTCCACAGCGAGACGGTCGCCATTAACAGAAAGTAGGATTTGGTTGTTAGTTAATTGATCGATAATTGCTTGTGTGTTCATTAGAATTCTACCCTTTCAATTTGGTCTGCGCTGGCATCGTTAATTTGTTGTTTTAATGCTTGTTGATTGCGTTGGCGCTCGATTTGGGCAGCCAGTGTGGCTACCGTGTCGTTTTCAAAAATGGTTTGTACCGTCAGAGATACTTCAAATTGTGTCTGGATCTGAGAGACGGCTTTTAAGATCAGCAGCGAATGGCCGCCGAGATTAAAGAAGCTGGTTGTGACCCCGATGTCCTGCGTTTCGCGGGACAGTAACTGCGCCCAGATTGCAACCAGTTGATGCTCCAGCTCAGTCGTTGGCGCACAGTATTCGCTTTGTTGCACATTGAGTTTGGGCTCAGGCAAAGCAGCCACATCTAGCTTGCCGTTCACTGTCAGCGGCAGTTCATCGACAATGTTCAGGCTGCCTGGCTGCATATACTGTGGCAGTTGCTCTGCCAGCTGATTGCGTATCGCCTGCAAGGTGTCTTGTGGTTCGGCTTCTGAATCGCTCGCATGCAACTTAAGGTAAGCGGCCAGGTGCTGCTCTGTATCAACCTTAAAGACAGTGACAGCGGCATCCTGAACCTGAGGCTGCTGGGCTAAAATCCCGCTCAGCTCACCCAGTTCCACACGAAATCCTCGTAGCTTCACCTGGTCGTCGTTACGACCAATGAAGATCAGCTCCCCCTGGTCGGTGTAACGCACCAGGTCGCCGGTGCGATACAAGCGTGGTGCCTCTATCGCCAAACACTGATCAGCATAAGGGTTGCTGATAAACCGCTCGGCACTGAGCTGAGGTTGGTTCAGATAACCTCGCGCCACACCTGGTCCACCAATGTACAACTCGCCTTCACAGCCCTTAGGCACTAATCCGCCGTCGTCATTGAGTACTAGCAAAGTGTTATTGACATTAGCCTTGCCTATGGTGACAAGCTCAGCGCCCGACGCCGCATGCAAACGTGATGTGGTCGCCGTTATTGTTGCTTCTGTCGGTCCATAACTGTTGAACAAAGTCACTGTAGGTGCTGCGCTAAAGAAGCGCTCCATGTGGGTTTGCCCCATGGCTTCACCACCGATGATCACCGCACGCAGTGTTGCAATGGCAAATGCCCCCTCCATATCGGTCATTTGCTTCCAGAACGCGGTTGGCAGGCTCATTACTGTAACTTGATGCGTGCTACAAAATGCGTTGAACGCCGCTGCGCTGCCAAGGCACTCTTCATTACGCAGTACCAGAGAAGCCCCCTGGCACAAGGCCCCAAACAACTCTTCAACAAAAATATCGAAGCTCATGGTTGAGAACTGCAACATCACATCTTCAGCGGTCAGCTCATATTGCGTGCGACAGTGGCATTGATAATTGACCAGCGAGCTATGCTCTACTGCAACCCCTTTGGGTTTCCCGGTAGAGCCTGAGGTATATATGACATAGGCCAGGTTGTTACCGGACACCTCTACCTGAACAGGGTTGTCCTGCGGATACTCACTGAGGTCAAGCAACGCAATATCTATGGCTGTGCCGCCAAGCTCAGTCATCAGTCCATCAGCCACGCTCAGGCCAGTGTCGTAGCCTAGAATGTGTTGCAACTTCGCATCTGATGCCATATGACTCAGACGACTGTTCGGATAGCTTGGGTCGAGCGGTACGTAGGCGCCCCCGGCTTTCAATATCGCCAGAATGCTCACCACCATCTCCACAGAGCGGCTACTACACACACCCACTAAAGTTTCTGGTGTCAGCTGATGCTCGTTCAGCAGGTAGTGCGCCAGTTGATTAGCGCGCTGGTTCAGCGCACCATAGCTAATGTGTTGCTCGTTAAAGACCAATGCAGTGGCGTCTGGCGTGGCCTGGGCTTGCTTTTCAAATAATGTATGTATGCACTGTGTCGCATCAAAACTTTCTACCTGCTGATTAAAGGTCACCAGCAACTCGTGTTGTTCTGCCCCTGACAGCATGGTGAGTGCGCCTGGTGCCTGTGCGAGTAATGTCTCAGTCGTCTGTTGGGCAAACGTTGTCAGCAATGTGCAAAGATGACGACTCAGGGTTTCAATCCGCTCTTGGCTGAACAGCGCCTTGTCATAGGTCCAGCAGATATCCACTCCGGTATCACTCAGCGCCATATCTATATCGAGATCAAACTTGGCAATCACGGCGTCATCAGCCAGGGGACTCAACTGTGCGTCGCCTAGCGACCAGTTGTTGTCTATCGACTGATCGGTGACCCCATAATCCGTGGTGGTTGTCAGCATCACCTGAAACAGTGGGGTATAAGCACTGCTACGTGGCACATTGAGCTGCTCTACCAGCTGCTCAAATGGCACATCCTGATTTGACTGGGCATCCAAATGAACTGCTTTAACGTGCGCCAGATAATCAGCCAAAGTGGCCTGTGCAGTGTTTACATTCAGCACCAGCGTGTTGACAAAAAAGCCAATCAGAGGGGCAAGCTCTGCTTGCATACGGTTGGCTACCGGCGTGCCAATCACAATATCCTGGGCATTACTGTGTCTGGATAACAGCAATGACAGCGCACCATGGAGTAACATAAATGGTGTCAGCCCCTGCGCTTTGGCCAGCGCCGCCAGCCCCTGAGCAACCTCTGTACTCAATGTACTTTTAACCTGGCCACCCTGATGCTGCTTTACGTCCGGACGAGGATGGTCCAGAGGCAAGCTATGTACTGCCGGCAACTGTGCCAGTTGCTGTTGCCAGTAACCCAGCTGTTCGTCTAGCACGCCATCTTCTAAATAGGTTCGTTGCCACTGCGCGTAATCTGCGTACTGAATAGTCAGAGGTGCCAGCGGATTCTCCTGTCCCTGACTGTAGGCAAGGTAGAGTGCAACAAATTCTTTGATCAGTACCTGCATTGACCAGCCATCGGAGGCAATATGATGCATGTTGAACAACATCACTCCGCTGCTTTGTGAGGTCTGAATATAGCCTGCACGCATCATCACCTCACAGCTGAGGTCAAACGGCTGACTCAGCTGTTGCGTCATCGCCCCGGCAATCGCCTGTTGCTGCGCCGTCTCACTCAGCATGCGGACATCCTCATAACTGAGCTCAAAAGATGCCTGCTGGCGGATCACCTGAGCATCATCGCGATACACGGTTCTGAGTACTTCATGACGGTCAACGATGGTCTGCAACACAGCCTCAACCACAGTCAGATTCAGTTCGCCCTGAACATGAAAGGCCGCCGGCATATTGTATTGCGCCGAGCCCTGGTTGAGCTGATCGATAAACCATAAGCGCTGCTGAGCAAAAGACAGTGGCTGGAGACTGTGCTGACCCAATTGCAGGTCTGTCAGCATAACTCTTGGCTGGGCAGTGATCTCTGCACGTATCGCCTGTCCCTGGTGGGCTTCAACGGCTTTGGCCTGCTCAGCAAGCGTGGTTACGTTAAACAGCGTTTTCACTGGCAGCTCAACCGCCAGCTCGGCGCGCAGTGCAGCGGCCAGCTTAACGACCAGCAGTGAATGTCCGCCCAGCTCGAAAAAGTCTGCCTGTGTGCTTATCTGGCTGGCTTCTACATTGAGCAGCTGCGCCCAAATCTCACATACCGCCTGCTCTGTGTCTGTTTGCGGCGCTACGTAACGGCCCTG
>NZ_JAKRFU010000053.1:0-4699 GCF_022347845.1 Pseudoalteromonas sp. McH1-42
TCATTTTACTCCCTCCTGTATATCACACTCCCTGCGGACCACGAGGTCGATGGATACGACCACATTGGTCAAACCGATGCGACCAAAAAATCGGTGACATATGACCAGAAATAGAAAGCCCCGGCGGGTGCCTGGGGCTTTGGGCTCTTACAAAGTGAGCTAAAATTCGACTCTAATACCTAGCTTCTTCTCACAGCCCTCAATGATAGGTTGTAAGGTTTTTATAAAGCCAAGAAGCTCTGTTGATGGCCGTGGAGGCCCAGATTGTAAGATCAGTTCCATGTTACCCAAAGCTTGATCTACCTTTTCAGAAAATGCCTGTAATTCCTTATTAAATGAACTTAACTCCTGAGGAGAAAGTTTATCAACAGCACCATTAGTAACACATTCAATGAATTTTAAATATTTACTTTCGCTTTCTTCATCGTATATATCTGCATAAATAACCACAGGCAGGTTTTCTGCAATACTTTCAACAGCAACCATACTATCACTCCTTACATAATTGGAAAAAGACACTAAAAGAAATACAATTATGTGCCGTATCTTCATTTTCGGTTTTCCTTTTTACGCGCTTTTTCGTATGCCCCATCAAAGGCATTTAACAATTCTAAGTCTATTGGTTTTAGAGTTTTCGCAGGGAAGTTCTTTTTCTCTCCTGCTAGCTTATCTAATATTTCGTCACTGCTAAAACCCATTTCTTTATGCAAATACAAATAGACCCAAAGTAATTCAGAGGGCGGAAAAAAGCTTGCTTCATCCCCTTCATAGATCAAACTGTATATCCCACTTGAGTTTGTTATACCTAAAAGGCTACTTATTAATGTTTCAAATGATAAGTAAGTAGCTGCGGCGTAAAGCTCCATCTCTCCAGATGGAGCCTCGTCCCACCCGACTCCTGCAACACTCAAACAGCCCTCAGGATTGTCAATGAAATCTCGGGTATGGTATGCAACGGCAACTTTTTCATATTCACCAAAGAGTTCATTCATTGTTTTACCAAACCGAGGTGACCAGAGATTAAACCCGACTTCATATAATTCACCCCACGTACCATCTACCAGCACAATCTCTAAGCTATAGCCTGGAATAATTACTTTCTTTATCTTGGTCTTCTTTTTATCAACAAAACTAAATCCAGCTTCTAAAGCCTGTTCTAAAAAACTAGCCACCAGTCAACTCCAATATTGCATTAGTAAACACCTTTCCTTAATCAATGGTGGGACTGGCCGCAAATGCACCCACCGTAAATTCACAAGGCAACTGTGTAGTGGTCAACTAACGTCGATTTAGGCGCGTCCATCTCATCCCCCATCCAACAGCCCAGACTGAATGTCTAAGGTTTTGGGTGGGTGTCCATGTAACCTACTTCAACTTTTCACTTGAGTTATCTTACTTTTCCAATAAACTCCAAATCCTTTTCTTCCAAGCCTAATTTTATTTCTCCAGTTTTAGTATTTATGAAGAAATAACCCAATTCATCTTCATTTCTATCATTATGATCTGGATAGTCAGAAAAAGTCCTTTTTCCAATAATAAAGTCACCCTTTATTTCTGTATAAACGACATCAGACCTTATCACTATGCTAGCCCCTTTTGTAATATAAGTATTACTCGAGTTAGTAGATGATAGATAATAATCATTCAGTAATTCTTGGGGAGCAGGATCTCCACACCCCAATAAGGTAAAAAAGACAAGTGAGCAAAGCGTTTTCTTCATTTATTTTTAACCTCTCGACTAAGGCAATGCCGTATTTTATGTCACACTCCAGCCGGACCAACAAGTCGATAGAGTTTTCAGGGACACCTACCCCTATTTTCTAGATTGAAGTACACCACTTTAGGGTAGATGGTCATGTAACTTTAATTTCTTATCTTTGTAACTCTTTTACTGCCAGTCAAAAAGTCTATTTTTTACAGCGACCTCTAAGGTTTTTTTCTTATATATCTCAATTAGCTCATCGGCCTTAGGCCAGTTCTCATTGGTCAATGCATTATAAAATTCACATATTTTTTCATGTGCAACATGCCTCTCATTTGAACTGCTGTATGCTGCTGAGATATATTTTTTAGCCTTTTCTCTTTCGCCAATTGCATAACATAGAGTGGAAAAATTCGCTGCGTTAATTGGACTAGATAAATTTGACTCAAACTTATTCTCTAGCAAAAAGGCAAGCTCTCTTAAAGTAGATGTTTTATCCACGACTTCTCTATTTAAAAAAATAGTTTCCACAATTACATCTCTAATTTCTTCTTCGCTATATTTATCTTTGTTAATCAGAGATAGATCCCCTCTTTCAGGTCGTCCAGAATAAGGAATAAAGCCAAAGAACCCCATCAATTTATCACTATGCAACTGTATCATAGGGAAAAACCAGTACAATACGCTTACGCCTCGTGGGCTTTTATAAAGTTGAAACCCTTTCAACAAGTCCTCATTGGATTTTTCAAAGCCTAGAATAGGGCCTTTTTTTTCGTTCGCTATATATGCAACACCATTAACGCTTTTCTTTATGTAATTTAAAAAAGATTTCTTCACGTTTACTCCTCAGAGAGAGCTTTCAGGGACACCCAACCAAAAATCTGCACTGAATGTCGACGATATTGGGTGGATGTCCATTAAACCTTTGCCCGTAAATTCACAAGGCGACTGTGTAGTGGTCAACTAACGCCGATTTAGGCGCGTCCACCTCACCCCCCATCCAAAAGCCCAGACTGAATGTCTAAGGTTTTGGGTCGGTGTCCATGTAACTTGCACTCTTTAAAGAACTGTAAAATGAATTGAAACTCATCAATCCAAAATCCTTTTGCTCCTCTAAAAAGGACTTCTTTTTCGCATAAAGTGATTCAAGGTTTTCTCGATTCAAAATATACGCTAACCCTAAAGCCTTTTTAGCTCTAGTTGCATGAAATGGTGAATGAATCCATACACTTGGTTCATCCTGTGACAACAGTTTTAACGCGTTTTCCTTGACCCCATAGTCTTTAAAGTATTTTTCACCTTTTTCATCATAAACTTCTATGATTGACTCAACTATTTCATTTAGTTTGATTTTCAGGAGACACCCACCCGTAAATTCACAAGGCGACTGTGTAGTGGTCAACTAACGCCGATTTAGGCGTGTCCACCTCATCCCCCACCCAAAATCCCAGACTGAATGTCTAAGATTTTTGGTCGGTGTCCATGTAGCTTTTGCACTAACCTTACTAAATACCATCAACAGTTTCATATTCTCCAGCTTCTCTCAAGGTAAACTTAAGATCTTCTTTGCCAACTATTTCTGAGTCAATTAAGACATCAAAAGAAATAAAATTACCGCCACTAAAATCAAAGCATATTGGCACTACAATTTCAAAAGCTGTCTCACTGCGAACAATGTAACTAAGGTTGCATTGAGGAATATCATCTTTTTTATTTCTTCTAAACCTTTTTGGAACAATTTTAGGCGCTATTTGCTCTAGTCTCCCTTTAGAATACACAATGATGTTTGGCATTAATCCGCTACTGTCAATCGTAAAGACAATACTGTAGCTTTCCCTTTCAAGCTTATAAGACAGAACGATTTCTTTCTCAAGCTTCACCTTTGGGTTATTGATAATCCCGCTCGCTACCTCAACAACTTTTTCATTCCCTTCCAAAGAAATATAACGGAAAGTATCTGTATACCGCTGGCATGAGACGGTCAAAGTTAAAAATATAACTACTATGATATATTTCAATCTATCTATTCCTTCTTTCCAAAACATTTACTATGCAAAGGCTTGCCAGACTGGATGCCTACGATTTTGGGTGGGTGTCCATGCAACTTTCCTAAAAAACAGGCACCTTCATTAGCCTTTCTAATAATCATCCGTTTTATTAATATTTGTGGGCAAAGAAAAAGCCCCGAAGGGCTTTGGTATGAAGCATCTAAATATTAGGTATTGTCGGTCTCTGGAGTCCAACCAGACTCAATTCTTTCAATTAATAAGGTATCGTTCCAAACTCCACGAATTGGCAATTTCCTTTGTTCGCTTGAAAGTTTTCCAACCTTCTCCTCATTCTGCCCATCCCATAACCACCAAACCGCAACTTTACCCGTGGAAGGGTCAACTACGCCTGCTCGAAAAACAGGGAACTCAGCATATCTACTATCAACCTTACAGTTACCAACTATTTCAACAATTTTTTGTTTAACAGCTAACTGCAATGGGAAGAATGCTGAGAATTGCACACTCTCATTGATGGCATTAGACAAATCTTCCGGTCTGTGCTCATAAGCTCTATTAAATACTCTTAATAGAGCGCCATACTGCTTATGCTTGTGCGTATATTGAGCGTAAACATTACCCTTAGAAGTTTTAACTTCTACAATATCACCTATTTTTAATCTCGCCACTATAACCTCCTAGAAGCCCGGATAACCAGTTTCTTTCAACAATTCAGCACCACGCCTCAATGAGTTATGGTTTTCAGGTGGTTTTCAGGAGACACCCACCCGTAAATTCACAGACCAATTGTGGGCAGTTTCAAAGTCGAAATGCAAGACTATCAAATTCAGCGCTTCCTATAAGCTCTGAGCAGTGAAAGTCATATGTTTAAACACGAAATCTTGAAGAATAATCAGATTCGGACAATACGAATGCGCATCCAGGCCTGAACTTAGATAAGTTGAAATGGTGAAAAAGAAAAAGTGTTAACCCAGTAATCGCTCGCACT
>NZ_JAKRFU010000054.1:0-4297 GCF_022347845.1 Pseudoalteromonas sp. McH1-42
CGCGGTATGCACCAACTCATGGCCAATAAACGCCTGCAACATCGAGGGTACAAAGTGCAAGGTGGTGACGCCAAAATGATTAATGGTGTCGAGCAGCTGAGTGCTGTCTTTGTGCGCGCCCGGCTCGGCAATCACCAGCTCCGCACCGTACATTAACGGCCAGAAAAACTCCCACACAGACACGTCAAACCCGAAGGGGGTTTTTTGTAGTACTTTGTCGTCTGCACCTATCGGATAGGCCGACTGCTGCCAGGCGATACGGTTGTAAATCGCACTGTGCTGATTACCCACGCCTTTTGGCTTACCAGTCGAACCTGAGGTGTAAATCACGTAGGCCAGCTGAGTTGCCGAGATTTCGTTCGCAGGTAACTGCGAGGGATAGTCTGCCAATGACAAACTTTGATAGGTGATGCGCTCAGCCAAATCACTCAGGCTGTCCAGACGCGTCAGAGAGTCATCACCTAAGAACAGCGATAAACCACTGTTGCTGGCGATATAAGCAATGCGATCCAAGGGCAGTGACGGCTCCAGCGGTACATAGGCCGCACCGGCTTTCACCACTGCCAGAATGCTTATCACCATTTCCAGGCTACGTTCAAACACCAGCGCCACTTTGTCCTCCGCACCAATGCCCCGGGCATTGAGGCAGTGGGCCAGTTGGTTCGAGGCCAGCTCCAGCTCAGCGTAAGTCATGCTCTGCTGGGCAAAACGCAGCGCTACCGCTTCGGGCGTACGCGCACTTTGCTCGCTGATCAGCGTCGTGATCGGGCGCTGATAATCAAACGCCGGGGTGCCCGTGCCAGTATCCAGTAAGGCGCTGCACTGCGACGCGTCCTGCAACTGTAACAGCGTCGCTAACGGAGCCTGTGCAGCGTCCATCATAGTCAACAACAAGGTTTTAAACTGAGTCGCCAGCGCTCGGATATCCGCTTCGGCCAGCACGCTGCCCTGATAGCTGAAGTGCAACTTCAGGGTTTGCTCCTGGATAAAGCTGATGGTGAGCGGGAAATTGGTCTCTTCACGGGCATCACGCACCGTAAACTCAGTTGCCAGCTCGTCCTGCGGCAATGCCGTCGTGATTGGATAATTTTCAAAGACTAATAAAGTATCGAACAGCCCATGCTGATCCAGGGTCAGGTGCTTCGCCTGCTTCTGGATCTCATACAGCGGCGTAAACTCATGCTCTCGCCCGGCCAGGTTGGTCCCCTGCAAGGTTTGTAACCACTGCGCCAATGTCACTTCAGGCGCTATTTCAACCACCACGGGCATGGTATTAATAAACATCCCCTGAATGCTTTCATGGCCCGCCAGCTCGGTTGGACGACCCGAAGTTGTGGCACCAAAACACACCGCTTCACGGCCCAGATAACGGCTCAGCAAGAGCGCCCAGGCGCCCTGCATCAGGGTATTCGCAGTCAGGTGATGCTGTCGTACAAAAGCATTCAGCGCGGTATTTTGCGATTCATCCAACTGCACGTCCAAAGCCGCATGTGCGCCGCTTTGTGGGGCCTTAAACGCGCCGCTGAGGTAGCAGGGCTCTTCCAGCATGCCAGTCTGTGTTTGCCAGTAAGCCAGGTTTGCCACCACGTCCTGTTGTTCAAGGTAAGCAATATAATCGCCATACTGAGCCTGCGGCTCAGCCAGTGTCTCGCCATCGTACATACGCAGCACTTCGCCCATCAGGGCGGCACAACTCCAGCCATCGGTTAAGATATGATGAATCGTCCAGACAAAGGCGTGGCACTGTGGTGCCAGCTGTATCAGTGTAAAGCGCTGCAATCCGCTCTCGGCATCCATCGCAAAGCCCTGCTGCCGGTGCGATACGCTCAGTTCGGCCAGCTGACGTTGCTGCTGCGCGCTATCGAGGTGCTGCCAGTCCAGAGTTTCCCATATCGGCTGCACGGTTTTGCGCACAAATTGCAGTGGTCGGGGGTCCAGACTCAAAAAGCCACTGCGTAAGGCATCATGACGGGCGATTGCATTCAGCCAGGCGGCTTTAAAACGTGCGACATCTAATCGCTTGATCTCTAAACTGGTTTGATTGACATAGGCCTCGCCTTCCTCCACCAGACTGTGGAACAGCATACCTTGCTGCATCGGTGACAAGGGGTATAAATCGCTGAGCTCAGCGGTGTCGAGAGGCAGCTGGTCCAGCTGTTGCTGATCCAACCCGCTCAGCGGTACATCACTGGGCGTCAGACACCCATGAGTATCGCAACAGTGCGCAACCAGCTGTGTCAGCGCCTCATGCAGATGCGCTGCAAAGGCTTGCATATCGGCCTCACTAATACGCTCACGGCCATAGCTGATAGTCAGCTGCAAGGCCCCGTCACTGACCTGGCCATTGATGCTCAACTCACTGTGTGGCTCATAGTCCGGGCTGAATGACGCGCCACTGTGCTCACTGGCGAGACGCCAGGGCGCATCGCCCTGGTTAAGCGTGTTGTCGAGCTGACCCAGATAGTTAAATTCAATCTGACCCAGAGGCTGAGTAGCTAACGTCGCCTGTGCTTGCGACTCACCAAAGTATTTCAAAGCACCATACCCGATGCCTTTATTCGGCACACTTCTGAGGTGCTCTTTGGTATGCTTAATGGTCTCTGACAGCGCATTTAAACGCGTCAGATGGACCGGATATAAGGTCGTAAACCAGCCAACACTGCGGCTGAGATCGGTGTGTGCATCCCAGGGTTCGCGGCCATGGCCTTCGAGGTTGATCACTGCCTCCTGCTGACCCGTCCACTGATAGACGGCTTCACTCAGAGCACTTAACAACAGCTCATTGACCACAGTGCGATAAGGCTTGCCTGCTTGTTGCAGCAGACGCTCTGTAGAGGACTGTTCCAGCGTCACACGCACTTCGGCACTGTCTGCCAGGCGTCGGCTTCCTGCTGGGTTTAACCCTGGAATAGTCAACTCCGACGACTGTTGTTGTGTCCAGAATGCCAGTTCCTGCGAATTCAGGCTGGCGTAGTCCGCTACCTGCTCGGCCCAGTACTGATAACTGTGGCTCTTGCTGGCAAACTCGCAAGCCTGCTGCTGCTGCGCTTGTGCATAACCACGCGCCAGGTCATCCAGCAACACCCGCCAGGAAACCCCATCTATTGCCAGATGGTGGATCACCAGCAGCAGCCGGGCACTGCCATCACTGAGTGTCATGTGGACCACACGTGCCAGTTCGCCGGTTTGAATATTCAGGCTGCGTTGCGCCTGCTCAGCCACCGATGTGATCTCAGCACTTGCCACATTGCGCTCCCAGACACTGGCCACGGCACGCTCGGCATCAAAAGGCAGATAACGCTGCTGCCACTGCCCTGCTTCGTTTTGGTTAAAGCGCAGGCGTAATGCATCATGATGTGCAACCAGGGCCGACCAGACCTGTTGTAGTGCCGCGCCATTCAGCGGCGCGGCCAGCGTCAATAGCAATGCCTGGTTATAGTGATTTTTGTCGCTCAGACTGGTCGCCAAAAACTGCTGCTGAATGGGTAACAGCGTCACCTCACCACTGACTTGCTGCGCAATCCGCTGACTGGCAGGCAGCTCAGTCAATGCAGGTGCCAGCCGGGCGATGGTGTGCAGTTCAAAAATTTGTTTCGGGGTCACCACCAGGCCATGCTCGCGCAAGCCACTAACGATTTGCAGACTCAGGATAGAGTCGCCACCGAGTTCAAAGAAGTTGTCCAGCCGCCCTATCTGCTCCTGACCCAGCACTTTTTGCCATACCTGTGCCAGTGCCAGTTCGCGCTCACCCTGTGGCGCTTCATAGGCCACGCTCGATTCATTATTGGGTTTTGGCAGCGCTTTACGGTCGATTTTACCATTGCTGTTCAGCGGCAAAGTATCCAGCACCATGATCACGGCCGGCACCATATATTCCGGAAGCTGGGCTGCCAATTCTGCTTTGAGCGCGTCGACTGCCAGTTCGACGCCCGCTTCGCCCGATACATACCCCACCAGGCGCTGTGTCGCGCCATCGCGGTCGGCCACTATGACTGCTTCCCGGACGCCATCAATGGCGTACAAGGCCGCCTCAATTTCGCCCAGCTCAATACGGAAACCACGAATTTTCACCTGATGGTCGGTCCGGCCGAGATAATCCAGCTGACCTTCGCTGTTCCAGCATACTAAGTCGCCGCTGCGATACATGCGGCTGCCATCATTGATAAACGGGTCGGCCACAAAGCGCTCGGCGCTCAGGTCGGCACGATTAACATAACCCCGTGCCAGTCCTGTACCGGCAATATAAAGCTCACCAGCCACACCCGGTGGGCACAGGTTCAGTGCCCGGTCGAGTACA
>NZ_JAKRFU010000055.1:0-3315 GCF_022347845.1 Pseudoalteromonas sp. McH1-42
TCCTGTGCGATTGGAATAAAGGTGCTGATATCCCCGTTGAGGATAGGCAACAGCAAACCTTTTTCACCACCAAATTCAGTACGCTTATAACGCTTACCATAACCTGAGTAGGCAAACTCCATCCAGTAGCTGTCTTTTTTGATGTAAACCGGCTTGTGGAAGGTGTTGTATACCAGCTCTCGGGCATTGTCCTTCACCATGTTACCTGCCGCATCGTACTGGTAGGTATTGGCTCTGTCACCCGTGACTTTGGTCACCGCATGGGGGCGGCTCGACTGGTAATGATAATGGCCCACACCTGTTTTATAGGTGATATTACCCAGCTCATTATAGCTGATTGTGGTGCTCGGCCCCCCTGATATCGCACTGCTGGTAACCCGATTCAGGCTGTCATACCCGAACGTTTCTTTCTTACCAATCGTATGGTCCTGACGATAATTCAGGTTACCCAGATTACTCCAGTTATAGGCCCAGTTCTGTAACGTGCCACTGCCCGTTGACTTCAGACTGGTCAGCAAACCGGTCTTCTGATCGAACACCTTAGTCCGGGTAATGCGACTACCCAGTTTCTCTGTGGTGACGTTACCAAAGGCATCCGCCGCCGAGGCCTGCCAGACGACACTGTTCGTCTGCAAGTCTTTGAGGGAGCTCATGTGCTTGTGCGCATTGTAGTGGTAAGTCACTGACTTGCCCGACGCATCTGTTTCTTTATATAACTGACCGGCATTATTATAATGCTTAACTTCTTTATAAGTAGTGCCGTCAATCACCGTATGCTTTTCGCGGCTACGACCAAAACTGTCGTAGTAAACACGCTCGGTAAATCCTGTGACCCTGTCGGTCGTCACAGCAATCATCCCCTTGGCATACGCACCACTGTCATAGGTATTCACCACATGATGCTCAAGCTTCGTGCCACCGCGCTTGCGCTGTACTTCTGTGTTTCGGCCCAGTACATCGTATTGATACGTGATCACATTGCCATTGCTGTCTGACTCTCGGGTTACCTGATGATAGGCATTATAGCTGTAATTGATGGTGCCCTTGTCAGAGTCGATTACACGGGTCTTATTGCCGTACTTATCATAACTGACCTGGATCTTATTGCCCTTAGGGCCAGTCAGCAGGCGCGACTTACCATTTTCATCATACTCATAGTATGCCGATTTACTGTTTGCATCTGTGACCTTGACCAGCAGGCCTATCGCATTTGTCAGCTGGGTATTTTTACGATTAGACGGGTTAACCGTGGTCACACTCTCGCCGTTGTACTCGGTTTTCCAGATAGAGCCATCTGCCTTAGTTATCTGTACAACCCGATTCTGCTTATCGTATTTGTACACATTCCAAAGTGGCGTGCCACCGTGGAAGTAAGGCATGGACTCTTTGTACTTGCGACCTTTGGTGTCATACAAATAATCAACGTTGATGAATGTACCACTCAGGGACATACCAGACTCACGCAACACACGACCATACTTATCAAAGTACTGTCGGCTGGTAGGCCCGCTCTCAGACACACTTTCCTCGTAATACGCCGCACCGCTCACACAGCCATTACTACTGGTACACCAGTATTTACTCTCGCTGCTGCTCAGTGCCTTAACGCCAGTCTTGCTTGTATTGTCAGCCGGAGTTGAAGTTTCTCCTGTCAGGCGACCCAGTTTATCGTAGGTGTAGTAAGTCCGCTGACCATTGGCAGTCTGGGTATAGGACTTACGACCCAGGCTGTCATAACCTATGGAACTGCGATGCCCGAGGCTGTTCTTCTCACCCGTGACCAAACGGTAGGTGCTGTCATAATAGGTTTCCAGCGTCTTGGTAGGTAAGCCTGACTTAGAAACCGTTTCTTTAGTGATCAGGCCATAACTGTTCAGGGTATAGCTTTTCACCACACCGTTATCTGCGGTTGACTTAATCAGGCGCCCTTTGCTGTCATAGGCAAAGGTTGAGGTATGGGTGTTCTGATAATTCCCTTTATTTGTGCCATTCAAACGGTTCAGATAACGCTTGGTCTCCACCGTTTTAGTAACCCGGCCACCGTAATTGCTGTAGCTGTAAGTATTTCTTGTGTCTGTCTTTGCATAGCCATTTTTCGAATCAACTATGCTGCTTTGCGTTAACGGATTACCGTAACTGTCCACCGTAACATTTTTAGTTTTGGTCGCTATCAACGTCAGACTGCTGACATCCGTACTATAGGTTTTAGTAACCGTTCTGGACGGATAGACAATATAGGGTTTGGTGCTATTGGCAGTAACAAAACTCGTTGCCTGCTTACGACCAAAAGTCGACGTCATATCTGATTTCAGACGCCAGATACTGGTATTCACCGACGCCGTAGACAGCGTTGCAAACTGTGCACTGCTTACCTGTACAGGCGATGCCTGTATCCCAGCAGCAGAAATGCCCTCTGCCGCACTAAAAGTCCTGGCTGAGGCAGCCAGAGTATCTATTGGTGCAAACTTTGGTGCTTCGCAACGCTCACCAGGTTGCCAGGAGCAATTACAGCTTTCCGGAAATACTTCACAAGGATCTAAGTCACCACCGCCACCGGAGCCGCCACCCGACCCTCCGCCGGAGCCACCACCTGAGCCGCCACCGGTGGATGTGTCGCTGCCATAACGTACATAGGTCTGAACCCGCTCCGGGCTGCCCCGGTAATCGCCATCCTGACGATAGGTTGTAACAACCTTAGTCCCGCCATTGACCGCTTCCATTTCTATCTGACGGAAACCCAGCATACCACGACCCACCTGGGCCTTCGCACCGTGATACTTATACTTAATGGTTTCGCCTTTTGTTTCCAGAATGCTCACCACACGGGCGCCGGACTTCACATCCGTAACGCGGCCATTGCCCCAGCTCTTGGTGCGGGCATCATTATGTGGTGTGTAAATATTGCGGTTGTTCAGCGTCGAATACGACACCCTCGTATACGCACCAAATCCGTCTCGTACCGACGAGATCAGGTTGGTCGGTGCATCCGAGTTCTGATATAAGCCCATACGACCCTGGAATACCAGTTTGTCTGCGCTGCCATCACCCGTGACGTCCATATAAGTCGTGAAGTCATAGTTCGACCCATTAGAAGTCATTTTGCGGTACGTAAAGTTCGTGCCGTTATAAAAGTAAAAATGATCTCCGTGATCTTCACGGTATACCTCTGGGATCCCATCACCATTGATATCAAACACCTTCAGGCTTGGCTTGTCATAGTTAAATAACTTGATCCCGCTGGCAAACCCTGTGCCTGTATTGATCCGGGCATACCAGTCATTATTACTGTTGCGGTACAGAATATCTGCCAGACCA
>NZ_JAKRFU010000056.1:0-3301 GCF_022347845.1 Pseudoalteromonas sp. McH1-42
TCGGGCATTGTCCTTCACCATATTACCCGCCGCATCGTACTGGTAGGTATTGGCTCTGTCACCCGTGACTTTCGTCACCGCATGGGGGCGGCTCGACTGATAATGATAATGGCCCACACCTGTTTTATAGGTGATGTTACCCAGCTCATTATAGCTGATTGTGGTGCTCGCCCCCCCTGATATCGCACTGCTGGTAACCCGGTTCAGGCTGTCATACCCGAACGTTTCTTTCTTACCTATCGTATGGTCCTGACGATAGGTCAGGTTGCCCAGATTACTCCAGTTATAAGCCCAGTTCTGTAACGTGCCACTGCCCGTTGACTTCAGACTGGTCAGCAAGCCGGTCTTCTGATCGAACACCTTAGTCCGGGTAATGCGACTGCCCAGTTTCTCCGTGGTGATGTTACCGAAGGCATCCGCCGCTGAGGCCTGCCAGACGACACTGTTAGTCTGCAAGTCTTTGAGGGAACTCAGGTGCTTGTGCGCATTGTAGTGATAAGTCACTGACTTGCCTGAGGCATCTGTTTCTTTATATAGCTGACCGGCATTATTGAACGACCAGATTTCCTTATAGGTACTGCCGTCAATCACCGTATGTTTTTCACGGGTACGACCAAAACTGTCGTAGTAGAAGCGCTCGGTAAATCCTGTGACCTTATCGGTCGTCACCGCAATCATCCCCTTGGCATACGCACCACTGTCATAGGTATTGACCGCATGATGTTCCAGTTTACTACCACGCTTTCGCTGTACTTCCGTATTTCGGCCCAGTACATCGTATTGATACGTGATCACATTACCGTTGCTGTCTGACTCGCGAGTCAACTGATGATAGGCATTATAGCTATAATTGATGGTGCCCTTATCCGGGTCGATTACCCGGGTTTTGTTACCATACTTATCATAACTAACCTGGATCTTATTGCCCTTAGGGCCAGTTAGCAGACGCGTTTTTCCTTTTTCATCATATTCATAGTAAGCTGACTTACTGTTTGCATCTGTGACTTTGACCAGCAGACCCATCGCATTTGTCAGCTGAGTATGTTTATGATTGGACGGGTTAATGGTCGTGACACTTTCGCCGTTGTACTCGGTTTTCCAGATAGAGCCATCTGCCTTGGTTACCTGCACAACCCGGTTCTGCTTATCGTATTTGTACACATTCCAAAGTGGCGTGCCACCGTGGAAGTAAGGCATGGACTCTTTGTATTTACGGCCTTTGGTGTCATACAAGTAATCAACGTTAATGAATGTGCCACTCAGAGACATACTAGACTCACGCAGCAGACGGCCATACTTATCAAAGTACTGTCGGCTCGTCGGGCCACTTTCAGATGTATTTTCCTCGTAATAAGCAGCCCCACTGATACAGCCACTGGTGCACCAGTATTTACTCTGACTACTGCTCAGCGCCTTAGTGCCTGTTTTGCTTGTGTTGTCGGCCGGGGTTGAAACTTCTCCCGTCAGACGGCCCAGTTTATTATAGGTATAGTAAGTACGCTGACCATTGGCAGTCTGGGTATAGGACTTGCGACCCAGGCTATCATAACCTATGGTGCTGCGATGCCCGAGGCTGTTCTTCTCACCGGTCACCAAGCGGTAAGTACTGTCATAGTAGGTTTCCAGCGTCTTGGTGGGTAAACCTGACTTAGAGACGGTTTCTTTAGTGATCAGACCATAACTGTTCAGGGTATAGCTTTTCACCACACCGTTATCTGCGGTTGACTTTACTAACCGTCCTTTGCTGTCATAGGCAAAGGTTGAGGTGTGGGTATTCTGATAGTTCCCTTTATTTGTGCCATTCAAACGGTTCAGATAACGCTTGGTCTCAACCGTTTTAGTAACCCGGCCACCATGATAGCTGTAACCATACGTATTCGTTATATCCGTCTTTGCATAACCATTTCTTGTATCAACCACACTACTTTGTTTTAGTGGATTACCGAAACTGTCTACTGAGGACACCGTTTTAGTTTTAGTTGATATGAGCGTCAGACTGCTAACATCTGTATTATAAGTTTTAGTAACCGTTCTGGACGGGTATACCAGATAAGGCTTAGTGCTATTGCCAGTTACAAAGCTCGTTGCCTGCTTACGGCCATAACTTGAGGCCATGTCTGATTTTAAACGCCAGATACTGGTATTCACCGACGCCGTTGACAGCGTTGCAAACTGCGCACTGCTTACCTGTACAGGCGATGCCTGTATCCCTGCTGCAGAAATGCCCTCTGCCGCACTGAAAGTCCTGGCTGAGGCAGCCAGAGTATCTATTGGTGCAAACTTTGGTGCTTCGCAACGCTCACCAGGCTGCCAGGAGCAGTTACAGCTTTCCGGAAATACTTCACAAGGATCTAAGTCACCACCGCCACCCGACCCTCCGCCGGAGCCACCACCTGAGCCGCCACCGGTGGACGTGTCGCTGCCATAACGTACATAGGTCTGAACCCGCTCCGGGTTGCCCCGGTAATCCCCATCCTGACGATAGGTTGTGACAACCTTAGTCCCGCCATTGACCGCTTCCACTTCTATCTGACGGAAACCCAGCATTCCACGACCCACCTGGGCCTTTGCACCATGATACTTGTACTTAATGGTTTCGCCTTTTGCTGTCAGGGTGCTGACTACGCGAGCACCGGACTTCATATCCGTAACACGGCCATTGCCCCAGCTCTTAGTGCGGGCATCGCTGTGTGGCGTATAGATATTACGGTTGTTCAGCGTCGAATACGACACCGTCGTATACGCACCAAAGCCGTCTCGTACCGACGAGATCAGATTGGTCGGTGCATCCGAGTTCTGATAAAGACCCATGCGCCCCTGAAATACCAGCTTGTCTGCAGCACCGTCACCAGTGACATCCATAAAGGTCGTAAAGTCATAGTTAGAGCCATGCGAGGTCAGTTTACGATACGTGAATCCTGTGCCATTGTAGAAGTAGAAATGGTCTCCATGGTCTTCCCGGTATACCTCTGGGATCCCATCACCATTGATATCAAACACCTTCAGGCTCGGCTTGTCATAGTTAAATAACTTAATTCCGCTGGCAAACCCTGTGCCTGTGTTGATCCGGGCATACCAGTCATTGTTACTGTTGCGGTACAGAATATCTGCCAGACCATCGCCATTCAGTTCAACCGCCTGAATGTCTTTATACGAACTGGTACTGCCTAAAGAATAAAGCTCTGCAAAGGTGTCATTACCCGTTGAAACCAGGATTTTCCAGTAGTAACTGTTACGATAGCCCTGAGTGGTAATAGGGCCAGATGTCCGGCTCAGTGACTGTACCTGCGCCGCCTGCTGC
>NZ_JAKRFU010000057.1:0-3289 GCF_022347845.1 Pseudoalteromonas sp. McH1-42
GTCACAACTTTGAGCATGAGCAAATTCGTCAGTTACTGCTGGATGCACCTACGGGATTCAACCCAACAGATGGAATTTGTGATTTGGTATGGAATGCCAAAATAGAAGCGAGCGAGAGCAAGGTTATCAGTTTTAAATAGTTAGCTCACTCTTAGCTTAGTTTATTAACGTTTTGAATGTAATGGATTTTTGATGAAGATTACTGTCTTTGGAATAGGTTATGTTGGCTTGTCAAACGCGCTATTGCTGGCCCAGCATAACGAGGTTGTTGCCGTTGATATAGATAAAGGCAAAGTTGACCTTTTATTGGATAAGCAATCACCCATTGTTGATACAGAGATTACTCATTTTTTGAAGAATGAAGATATCAACTTTACTGCGACTACGAACAAAGAGTTGGCTCTGCAAGATAGTGATTTCGTTATCATAGCGACGCCTACAGATTATGATCCAGAGACAAACTTTTTTAATACAAGTAGCGTTGAGTCCGTTATCGCAGATGTTCTGGCAATTAACCCTAGCGCAACGATGGTTATCAAATCAACCGTACCGGTTGGCTACACAGCCTCAGTGAATGAAAAGTTTGGTGTCGATAATATTATTTTCTCTCCTGAATTTTTGAGAGAAGGAAAAGCGCTTTACGATAACTTGCACCCATCCCGGATTATCGTTGGTGAGCAGAGCGAAAGAGCTAAGGTTTTTGCGCAATTGCTGCAGCAAGGGGCAAAAAAACAGGATACACAAGTGTTGTTTACTGACGCAACTGAAGCTGAAGCGATCAAGTTGTTTTCAAACACTTACCTGGCTATGCGCGTGGCTTACTTTAATGAGCTGGATAGTTATGCTGAAAGCCATGGTCTGGATGCTAAACAGATCATTGAAGGGGTTGGTTTAGACCCGAGAATTGGGTCTCATTACAACAATCCATCTTTTGGCTATGGTGGTTATTGCTTGCCAAAAGACACAAAACAGTTATTAGCAAATTATAAAGATGTGCCAAATAACATGATCCGTGCGATTGTTGACGCAAATACGACGCGCAAAGATTTTATTGCGGATTCGATTATAAAGCGTGAACCAAAGGTCGTGGGTATTTATAGATTGGTGATGAAATCAGGTTCCGACAACTTTAGGGCTTCTGCAATTCAAGGTGTTATGAAGCGCATTAAGGCCAAGGGGATCGAGGTGATCATTTATGAACCAACCTTAAAAGAAAGTTCGTTTTTTAACTCTAAAGTTGTAAGTTCACTCGAAGAGTTAAAAGCGTCTTCTGATGTAATCATCTCTAACAGAATGACGAATGAGTTGTTAGATGTCGAAAGTAAAGTTTATACCCGTGATTTATTTGGCAATGATTAGGAAGGATTAATAGTGAAATACTTAGTAACAGGTGCAGCTGGCTTCATTGGTGCCGCTGTATGTGAAAAGCTGTTGGAGCAAGCACACCAGGTTGTTGGTATCGATAACTTGAACGATTACTATGACGTGAGCTTAAAGCATGCTCGTTTGGCAAATATTGAGCATGACGAAAACTTTAGATTTATAGAAACGGACATTGCCAACAGAGATCAACTTGCAGCATTATTCGACGATGAATCTTTCGATATCGTTATTCATTTAGCTGCACAAGCGGGAGTCAGGTATTCGATTGAAAACCCGCATGCATATGCTGATAGTAACCTCGTTGGTCATTTGAATATTCTTGAAGGTTGCAGAAATAACGCAGTGAAGCATTTAGTGTATGCGTCATCAAGTTCTGTATATGGATTGAATGAAAAGACGCCATTTGAAACCAGCGACTCTGTTGATCACCCTGTTTCTCTTTATGCTGCTACTAAAAAGTCAAATGAGTTGATGGCGCACAGCTACTCACACCTTTATGATTTGCCGACAACAGGATTACGCTTTTTCACCGTTTACGGACCGTGGGGCAGGCCTGATATGGCGCCGTATATTTTCACTAACAAAATATTGAAAGGTGAAACTATCGACGTAAATAATAACGGTGATATGTGGCGCGACTTTACTTATATTGATGATATCGTAGAAGGCGTTGTTAGAATCGCTGATGTAATACCCACTCGTCAACCAACGTGGAAAGTCGAATCTGGCACGCCAGCATCAAGTTCGGCACCTTATAGTGTGTATAACATAGGCCATGGTAGCCCAATTAATCTAATGGAGTTCATTGGAGCAATTGAGACCGAATTAGGTATCGAGGCTGCTAAGAATTTTAGAGAAATGCAACCAGGCGATGTTTATAAAACGTTTGCCGATACTGATGATCTGTTTGAAGCAACGGGTTATAAGCCTCAGGTTGGTGTTGAGGAAGGCGTAAAACGCTTAATAAAATGGTACAAAGACTTCTATAAGGTATAGATTTATCAGTAAGTCTTTTATCTTGCCCAGACAGGGGCCTGGCAATTATCCGCTTTTCTGCCGGATGTTCTCAGGCTTCAGTTTGGGTTAGGTACGCTGGAAATAAATCAGTGGCATTCGTTCTTAATATCCTTCCCTGCCAAGCAATCCGCACTTTTTAATTAATATGCCCATAGTTTTGCAAGGTTTCTTGGTGTGTTCATCCTGTCTTTCTCGTGCGTAGGCTGAATTCAGTTCGACAGTTATCAGATATCTGTGTATATTTATTAGCTATAACTGTATAGTTACTTTGTGTAATTGAACTTCTTTAGCTCAAGGATTTACAGTGGATAGTTGGTTCAGTTCTCTTCTTAATGCATCTCGCTCAAAAAAGCGTGCGCTCACACTTCTAATAGACTCCGTTTTTATTTTCAGTGCATTTTGGCTGGCTCTTGTGGTCAGGCTTGATAGTTTTTCTCCTTTCTTTGTTATTGAGAACTGGTTGTTGCTTAGTTTGTTACTGCCCGTGAGTTTGCTGGCGTTTATCAAAGTCGGCTTGTATCGCGCTGTGCTTCGTTATGTCGGCGCACATGCTGTCGGCGCGGTGATTGTTGGGACTGTGATAAGTACCGTGGCGCTGGTGATGGCATCATTCTTCACCTATGTGACCATTCCCCGCACCATGCCATTGATCTATGCCTGGTTATTAATTCTGTCTGTGGGTGGTTCACGCATTGCGGTGCGTGCGATGGTGAGCCGTTTGGCAACAGTCAATAAAACACCGGTTGTGGTTTATGGCGCAGGCTCGGCTGGGCGGCAGTTAGCTCCAGCAATCGCGGCGGGTGAAGAGTATTATGTCAGTGCATTTATAGATGATGACCCGTCTAAACATGGTGCTATCTTACAAGGGATCCCGGTGATTGCTTTTGAG
>NZ_JAKRFU010000058.1:0-3094 GCF_022347845.1 Pseudoalteromonas sp. McH1-42
TCGGGCATTGTCCTTCACCATATTACCCGCCGCATCGTACTGGTAGGTATTGGCTCTGTCACCCGTGACTTTCGTCACCGCATGGGGGCGGCTCGACTGGTAATGATAATGGCCCACACCTGTTTTATAGGTGATGTTACCCAGCTCATTATAGCTGATTGTGGTGCTCGGCCCCCCTGATATCGCACTGCTGGTAACCCGGTTCAGGCTGTCATACCCGAACGTTTCTTTCTTACCAATCGTATGGTCCTGACGATAGTTCAGGTTGCCCAGATTACTCCAGTTATAGGCCCAGTTCTGTAACGTGCCACTGCCCGTTGACTTCAGACTGGTCAGCAAGCCGGTCTTCTGATCGAACGCTTTAGTCCGGGTAATGCGACTGCCCAGCTTCTCCGTGGTGATGTTACCAAAGGCATCCGCCGCCGAGGCCTGCCAGACGACACTGTTCGTCTGCAAGTCTTTGAGGGAGCTCAGGTGCTTGTGAGCATTGTAGTGGTAAGTCACTGACTTGCCCGAGGCATCTGTCTCTTTATATAACTGACCGGCATTATTGAACGACCAGATTTCCTTATAGGTACTGCCGTCAATCACCGTGTGTTTCTCGCGAGTACGACCAAAGCTATCGTAATAAAAGCGTTCGGTAAAACCTGTCACCCTGTCCGTAGAGCTCGACACTTTCCCCTTCGCATACGCGCCACTGTCATAGCTATAGACCAGGTGGTGTTCAAGCTTATTACCACCACGCTTTCGCTGTACCTCCGTATTTCGGCCCAGTACATCGTATTGATACGTGATCACATTACCATTGCTGTCTGATTCACGAATCAACTGATGGTAAGCATTGTAGCTGTAATTGACTGTGCCCTTGTCAGGGTCGATTACACGGGTTTTATTGCCGTACTTATCAAAACTGACCTGGATTTTATTACCCTTAGGGCCAGTTAGCAGGCGCGTTTTACCATTTTCATCATATTCATAGTAAGCCGACTTATTATTAGCATCCATCACCTTAACCAGCAGACCCATCGCATTTGTCAGCTGTGTATGTCTCTGGTTAGACGGGTTAACCGTGGTCACACTTTCGCCGTTGTACTCGGTTTTCCAGATAGAGCCATCTGCCTTGGTTACCTGCACAACCCGGTTCTGCTTATCGTATTTGTAAACATTCCAAAGCGCAGTACCACCATGGAAGTAAGGCATAGACTCTTTGTATTTGCGACCTTTCGTATCATATACATAGTCAACGTTGATGAATGTGCCGCTCAGAGACATGCTAGAGTCACGCAGCACACGACCATACTTATCAAAGTACTGTCGGCTCGTCGGGCCGCTCTCAGACACACTTTCCTCGTAATAAGCAGCACCACTCACACAACCACTGGTGCACCAGTATTTACTCTGACTACTGCTCAGTGCTTTAGTACCTGTTTTGCTTGTGTTGTCGGCCGGGGTTGAGACTTCTCCCGTCAGACGACCCAGTTTATTATAGGTATAGTAAGTACGCTGACCATTGGTAGACTGGGTATAAGACTTACGACCCAGGCTGTCATGGCCAATAATACTGCGATGGCCCAGGCTGTTCTTCTCACCAGTCACCAAACGATAAGTGCTATCGTAAAACGTTTCTACGGTTTTAGTAGGTAAGCCCGATTTAGAGACCGTTTTCTTGCTGACTAAGCCATACCCGTTAAGGGTGTAGTTTATAATTGCCCCATTGTCTGCACTCGACCTAATTAAACGCCCTTTACTGTCATAGGCAAAGGTTGAGGTATGGGTGTTCTGATAGTTCCCTTTATTTGTGCCATTCAAACGGTTCAGATAACGCTTGGTCTCCACCGTTTTGGTAACCCGGCCACCATGATAGCTGTAACCATACGTGTTCGTTGTATCCGTCTTTGCATAGCCATTTCTTGTATCAACCACACTACTTTGTTTCAGTGGATTACCGAAGCTATCTACCGATGATACCGTTTTAGTTTTGGTCGATATGAGCGTCAGACTGCTAACATCTGTGTTATAAGTTTTAGTCACGACTTTAGAAGGGTACACTAGGTAAGGTTTAGTGCTGTTCGAAGTGACAAAGCTTGTTTCCTGCTTACGACCATAACTTGAGGTCATGTCTGATTTCAGACGCCAGATACTGGTGTTAACAGAAGCCGTACTCATGGTCGCAAACTGGGCGCTGTTTGAACGCACAGATGACGCCAGTGCACCGTTGAAACCCTCTGCCGCACTGAATGTCTCTATCGGTGCAACTCTTGGTAACTCACAGGCCCGATCTGCTTCCCAACGACAGTTACAAGTTTCAGGAAATACTTCACACGGATCAATAGGCCCGCCGCCACCCGACCCTCCGCCGGAGCCACCACCTGAGCCGCCACCGGTGGACGTGTCGCTGCCATAACGTACATAGGTCTGAACCCGCTCCGGGCTGCCCCGGTAATCCCCATCCTGACGATAGGTCGTGACTATCTTAGTGCCACCATTCACGCTTTCAGCTTCTATCTGACGGAAACCCAGCATGCCGCGGCCCACCTGGGCCTTTGCACCATGATACTTGTACTTAATGGTGTCATCATTCTTAATGAGTGCACTGACGACCCGTGCCCCTGACTTCATATCCGTAACACGGCCATTGCCCCAGCTCTTGGTGCGGGCATCGCTGTGTGGCGTATAGATATTACGGTTGTTCAGCGTCGAATACGACACCGTCGTATACGCACCAAATCCGTCTCGTACCGACGAGATCAGATTGGTCGGTGCATCCGAGTTCTGATAAAGACCCATGCGCCCCTGAAATACCAACTTGTCTGCGCTGCCATCACCCGTGACATCCATAAAGGTCGTAAAGTCATAGTTAGAGCCATGCGAGGTCAGTTTACGATACGTGAACCCTGTGCCATTGTAGAAGTAAAAATGGTCGCCATGATCTTCCCGGTACACCTCTGGGATCCCATCACCATTGATATCAAACACCTTCAGGCTTGGCTTGTCGTAGTTAAATAACTTGATCCCGCTGGCAAACCCTGTGCCTGTATTGATCCGGGCATACCAGTCATTATTACTGTTGCGGTACAGAATATCTGCCAGACCA
>NZ_JAKRFU010000059.1:0-2901 GCF_022347845.1 Pseudoalteromonas sp. McH1-42
ACGCTTTATGCTGGACGACCATCTGGGTTCAACGCATGTGATTGCGGATGCCAGTGGTAAGAAAGAGCAGGTGATGAGCTTTGATGTGTTTGGTGCACGTCGAAACGCGACCACCTGGGCGAGAGACTTCAGTGACCAGAATAAGTTCACCAGTAAGCTGACGCTACGTGGTTACACGGGTCATGAGCAGATGGATGAAGTGGGCCTGGTGCACATGGGCGGGCGTGTTTACGACCCTATTCTGGGACGTTTCTTACAAGCAGACCCTATGGTGCAGGCGCCGCACAATATTCAGAACCTGAACCGCTACTCGTATGTGGTGAATAACCCGCTGAATAAGACAGACCCCAGTGGTTACATCTTTGCGACGATTGCGGTATGGGCACTGAATGCGGCAATCAGCCAGGGAATTATCACAGGTGTGACGGCGACTGTACTCAGTGGTTTACTGACAGCCTATTCATACTATGGTTACGCAAAGCTGGCGGTGGGTATTATCCAGGCGGCGAATCAGGGTGGAACGGCACTGGCGAACTTTGCGGGTGGCTGGGCGAAAGGGTTTGCTAAAGGTCAGGCTGTTACCTGTATGCTCAATATGGCAGCAGGTGGAGGTTGTATTGATGGCCTTGAAACGAAGCAACAAGGCAGTGCTGACACTGATGGTAATCCGAACCCGCAAAAGCAAAGAGAGACCGAACAGACAACCGAAGTCAAAGATACTCGTTCTGCGTCCTCGACTGGACCCGTAAAAGATTTGACGGAAGAGCAAGTTAACGACATCAATAAAACCTTGTCGGAGCTGCAATCTAAGCTCGATAAGAAAAATAACTCAGGAGGTTTTAACACTGCTGAAGAGGTGGCGGAGTGGTTCCATGATAATGTTCACCCGCTCTCTGAAAAATATGATATGGAAATCGGTGCTGAGATCTTTAAAAATGACATGGTTTACAATCCGAAGCTGGGTCAAGTTGAAACAAAATTCTATGGTGGCTCAATTGTGACAGACTTTATGCATGATTCAGTGACAGTAAGTGATTCGACATTCGGAAATTTCAAACCGTTTTCTGATTGGCACTCTCATGGATTTTCAAATATTGGCTTTACAGCTGGGGCCGATACCTCAACTGTTACGAGTGGAAGTATGAGTGTCGTTTTTCTTAGCCGTGGACCTTCGGGTGGAGATGTATCATTATGGTCATATAAGACCGGAGGTACGACAACTAAACTATGTGGAAAGAAATGCAACTAACGATAATTCTTAAGGCACTATGCTTATCCTTTTTACTGCTCGCCTGTGATTCTAGCGCGAGTAAGAACTATGGTAAAAAAGTCAGCTTCTTTGAGCTGTTACCTAATCCATCTGCTTATGATGGGCAAGTTATTTGGATTGAAGGTTACCTATGGTTTGGCAAAGAGCATATTGGTAAGGGAAAGTTCGAACAAAAAGCCTATGTGTTTTACAACAAAGAAGCACTAACGCACCGCCGCTTTTATGAGGCGGTGGAGTTGGACTTTGAAGACAATCAGTCTTTTGAGCAATATGCCAGGTCCAATGTTGAGCGTTATGTTTATGTAGTGGGGACGCAAAACAGTATGAAACTAAGTAAGTTGAGTGTATTGAAGGCAAAATAAAACCTCGATAAATCAGAATAAGGGCTGGAGATCCCGCCCTTATTCTGATTACAAAAATAACCCTCTAGTATTCAAAGCAATTAAAATAAAATGCTTCAGCAATTTAAGACAGAATTGGTTGCTGTTGTTCCACTCGTTTCAACATGCGATTTTTCTTTTATGCAGATAGGGTAATTTTTATCACGATATTTGGTGTTTTTCTCCAAAACGCCAGCCCTATACTGGCTACAGTTGCTGTACTTATGAACAATGGGTTATGAGTGTCAGAAGCGAGGGAAACTCTAAACACACTAACGTTAAATGTTGGAGCAAGAAAGAGTCTGCCGTATGATTTCAGATAGATGAATCACTATTTGCCAGTGACTTGTGGTTTGTGTTTTTTATGTTGCCCCACACATATACTGAGTCAGTTTCTGGGCTTATTTTTCACCTATAGCAAGTAAGCAATCAATCGCAAATTCAACCGGTTGTTGATAATTTGTATGCGGGAGCGGTGGGTTTTGTACGCACTTTGCTTGAGATGTAAACTTTAAATTTATTTTGTTTTATTTTTTGGGTACCATTGTACCGATAACTAACAAAAGGATATTATAAGAATGAAATTCTCTACACTTGCTATTTCCGCTTTATTCATCACTTTCGCTGGTCAGGCTGCTGCAAGCTGCAATAAGTACAGCTGTGAAGGCGTATCAAACGTTGTATTTTCTTCGGTTGTTGCCAACACAACTCAGGTAAAAGTGAAGTTCCCTCAGGGTACCAATGCCACTTTGGATTGTAACCTGGACCAGGAAGAAGCGGCTGCGCTGAATAAAACCAGCGAAAACTATCGCAATATGCAGTCTATGCTACTCACTGCTGTTGCCGCGAACCTGCCCGTTAAGCTCACTTTTAATCAGGCTTCTGCGAACTGTCAAATCGATGAAGTTGAAGTGAAGGTGGTTGAATAACACCACCGACCAAATTGTCGATATGGCTATACCACTGTGCTCAAGTCAGAGCACTGCATTCAGGTATCCTGATTTTGTGTGCAACAGGCTGCCTGTGTCTCTGTGACACTATCAAGGCCCCGGGTGGGAATTACGCTCATTCTGGGTCTGCCAGCGCGCGCGATGTGTCTTTAAACTAAATGAGTGTAAATGCAGACAGGTATTAACGTCAGATAAAAATAAAAAACAAAGTGAGCAAACATGTTTAAGTACAAAGGAACCCTGGCCCTGATGCTGGGGGCTTTTAGTGTGTCGGGACAGGCCAGCCCGGTCACCCCCAGCA
>NZ_JAKRFU010000060.1:0-2894 GCF_022347845.1 Pseudoalteromonas sp. McH1-42
CCACGCAATTTACCAAAGTATTCCGCGGCGCAGTAGGCAGGCGTCATGCTATGAGTAAATATTGCACCCACCTACAAAAAAAGCGGCGCGCTAACCTGGCTAATTGTGAACGCTTATTAGGTTAGAATTCCCATTACCTGAAACTCAAATGATGACTGTCACACTCAGGCAGGACTTAACTATGTCATACGGTACGAGATTAAGGCAGGTTTAGCAGAAGCTGTTCATATTTGAAGCCTACTCACAGTGATTTTTCAATTATCTTTCTAAATAGCACTCGCAATCACCCAGAAAAGCTCTATTAAAGCAACACTTAATGTTGGGTGTCTCTTTTAATACCTTTGAATGGGTGTCTTTTTTTGATAACCACGCGCTCACATTTACCTCAAAAAAACCATTAAAATAACAGATAACAATTAGCACCTGTGGTTTTATGGTTTTTGAGAACAGATAGCGAAGGATTTTCGTATATTTCTCCATACATATCTGTATTTCTAACTTCTATAAAATTATCTCTTGAGATACATGTACCTTAAAACTTCATTTGTACCGCTGCATTCATTCTTACCTCCAACATTTACTTCCATATCAGACATATATGCAGCTAACGCCATAGAGTAAACCTCTGTCATATTCTTTCTATCTAAATGAATTATAAAGTATTTAGAGCCATTGCTATTGCAGACAGATTGGAATGGAGTTTCCGGTTCGAGGTAAACGACATCTGCTCCAAGATCATTTACCCACAAACTCTTTATTTTAGTTTTAACTGTGCCTGATGCATCAGCATTAAAGCATAAAAATAAAACAAACATAAAACTCAAAACTTTCATTTTATTACTCCTATTTTTACAACGTCTAATTCTTAATAATCCACAGATATCCATATTTAAAATCAATATCAAGGACAGATACGGCTTTATTTTATCTAATCTGTTCGAAAAAGCTAAACAGATAACAACATGTGTGGCACATCCTACACTATATGCTCAGAAAAAACGCCCCTCATGTTCATGCCGGGCATCTTAATTCACTAATGTTAACAACTTGAGCTTAGCTTGGAAGTTATCGACTTTCATTTACGAGAACCTTTTATGGACACCCAGTATAAGGCTTATGCACTTCCTATAGACAAGTTTGTCACAGAGCTAGCAGACTGGCATCAAGCACGTTAGCATGGCCAGCTTGATTAAAACTAGCAGACACCCTCTCCCAAACTCAGATCCCAAATTTAGGACAGTTTTTGATTGGGTGTCCACGCACTTGCTTCACACACTTGCTTTCTCACTGAGCATTGGTTTTGAATGGATGTCTTCTTTAACCTACTAACTTAGAATGGGTATCTCATTTAATTTTAACGCCTGTCCACTTGGATTGGCATCGCTGGAACGTCCATATATGTCTACATTTTTTGTCTATAGTCCGCAAGATAGCCAAATAGTTTGCATCCGTTTTGAAGCGAGTTGTTATATTTTTGATACCTATGAACCTCGAGGTCCACTATGAGTGCCGCCAATAACCATTTCACCGACTTTACATGTGTCATTTGACAGATATAGAGATACCTTTTCACCCGACATAAAAGCAGCCAGAAGGTTAGCGTGTATAGCGTCTAAAGCTGGGTGATCAGGGTAAACTGATGCGTACTTGGGACCATATCCGCTTTGGGAAGTGCAACCACTTAACTCAGGAGAAAGGCGGACATTTATACCACCATTAACAACGCTGACAATTTTTATTACCTCTGATGCGGCTGTCCATCTTGCTCCATCTGCATGTGAAGGAATGGCAATTGCCAATAGTGCGAACGATGCAATACCTTTCAAGTATTTTTTCATTTATGACTCCATTATTGAACTGACATATAAAGCCGCACTCACAGGTTTGTCCGGGGCAACGCTTTGTTAGGGCCTGATTTAACTAGCCAAGAAGCAGCAGTAATATTAAATATTAGTATCAAGCCAACAGATAGGCCAGCATAAAGTATTTATTGCTGAGATAGCCCAAAAACAAAGAGCAACATTAGATTGCCTGGCAGTAAGAGAACTGGACCAAACATTAACATTGGTATAGGTGCAGGAAAGAGCAACATAGTGGAAAGAAAACCAAAACACTAGAAAAAAGGCGCTCACTGAGCATTGGTTTTGAATAGGTATCTCCTCTAACCCTATTTTACAATGGATATCCGTGTTTTTTCCCTCACTGAGCGCTGGTTTTGAATGGGTGTCTCTTTTAATTCTACTCTCTTTTAATTTGTCACAGAGCTAGCAGACTGGCATCAAGCACGTTAGCACGGCCAGCTTGATTAAAACTAGCAGACCCCCTCTCCCAAACTCAGACCCCAAATTTAGGACAGTTTTTGATTGGGTGTCCACGCACTTGCCTTCTTTGATTGGGTGTCCGTACTATTCTCTGTACTTTTGATTGGGTGTCCGTACTATTGTTCCTTCCAAAGTCAAACCCCAAATGTAGGAAAATCCTTGATGGGGTGTCTGCATTTAAACCTCGTGCTATTCCCCGTTCCTAGTTTTGAATGGGTGTCTTCTTTATTTTTGACAGTAAGAGAACTGGACCAAACATTGACATTGGTATAGGTGCAGGAAAGAGCAACATAGTGGAAAGAAAACCAAAACACTAGAAAAAGGCGCTCACTGAGCATTGGTTTTGAATAGGTGTCTCCTTTAACCCTATTTTACAATGGATATCCGTGTTTTTTCCCTCACTGAGCGCTGGTTTTGAATGGGTGTCTTCTTTATTTGGAGCATTGGTTTTGAATGGGTGTCTTCTTTAATCATTTGTTATTCCAAAATCAGACCCAAATGTAGGACAGTTTTTGATTGGGTGTCCGTGTTATTCCCATGCTTCCTCCGCAGGCCTACTCGGCTTGACATCGC